>NZ_JAYGIF010000062.1:0-53551 GCF_034931345.1 Pseudanabaena sp. CCNP1317
CTAGAACTAATCCTCCACCTGCCTGTGCTTCTATTGCCAAACGCGAAAAGTTAGATTTTCGTATCGAATTTGCTCGTATTACCATTGTCTCATCTTGAGACTCTCCTGAGTTTTCTGCACCACTAAGCGATTTGCCTAACAATGCACAAGCAAGTTCCTTTTGTTGTTCAAGCTTCTCGTCACTTGTTTGATGCTGGTATAGGCTCTCGTGGCTCTCATGGAGTATCTCTCTATCGTTATGATAAAAAAGGCGATCGCATTGAGAATATTACTGATTGGGCTTTGGAGAGGTTCCGCGAGCATTACTCAACAACCAAAACTCAGGCAAGGGGCTTAAGCCCCTTGTTACCAGCAGATCCCTCCTCAGAAGAGACAAGGGGCTTAAGCCCCTTGTTACCAGCAGTAGTAGAGGATAGACAACTATGGTTCGTGACGTTTGTTACACATAACTCACGCATATCAGAACGGATGGTCACTTATGGCGTACAGGTCGGTGAACCACTGATTTTTACAGATGAAGATCAAATTTTTATTGCTGAAAAAATAGCAGAAGCGTCAAAGCGTTATGAAATAACGATCGCCGCTTTTAATGTTTTACCCGATCATGTTCACATGGTCATTGCTGCTGAAACAGAAAAGAAACTTAACGAACACATCCGTAAAATAAAAGGATTTAGTTCTCACGAATTCCAGCGATCGCGCAAATTTGATAAGGGTCAAAATGTCTGGGCGCAAAAATTTAATCGTCAACTCATTGAAGATGAAGATGCTCTAACTAACATTCTTGAGTATGTATCAAACAATCACATTAAGCATTCTGAACGTTGGGGACAAGAATTAATCTCAACGTGGGAAAACGGACTACCTGAGAAGGGATTAAGACCTATTTCAGAGATTGTCCAAAATTGCAGTGACCCTAAAACAAGGGGCTTAAGCCCCTTGCCTAACAGCGATGAGACTCTGGGAACAAGGGGCTTAAGCCCCTTGCCTGAGATTGAGATAACTGTACGAGAAATCACCAAACTCGACATCTTCCATTACACTTACGCTGTCCTTCACCATCCCGCCTACCGCACCAAATACGAACTCAACCTCAAACGCGAATTTCCCCGACTTCCCTTTTACGAAGACTTCCATCAATGGGCGATATGGGGAAAAGCCCTAATGGACTTACACCTCAACTACGAAACCATCGAACCCTACGGACTAAAACGAGTCGAAATTGCCACCAAAGACAACCCCAAAGCCAAACTCAAAGCCGATAAACCTAACGGCGCGATCATCCTTGATGATAATACACAGTTAATTGGTGTACCAGCGATCGCATGGGAATACAAACTCGGCAACCGTTCCGCCCTTGAATGGATACTCGATCAATACAAAGAAAAGAAACCCAAAGATCCCACCATTGCCAAGCTGTTCAACACATACAAATTTGCAGACTACAAAGAACAGGTAATCGATTTACTGCAAAGAGTTTGCACCGTCAGCGTGAGGACAATGGCGATCGTTCAACAAATGCCAGATATATCTTAATTTTTAGGAGATCGCCTCCATGACTTATTTTTAGCGTGATCGCCTTGCACTGCTTCGCGATCGCCCATTATTCGAGTCACTATTCGAGCAATCATGATTATTCTCGATACAAATGTGCTTTCCAAATTTATGAGAGCAGTTCCCAATCCTATGGTTATGGCTTGGATCGCGCAGCAAATTCCATCACAAGTCTTTATCACCACAATTACACAGGCGGAGATATATTACGGTCTAGCGCTTTTGCCTACAAGAAAACGTTGTAGTGATATGGAGAGAGCAGTGCAGCAAATGTTTGAGCAGGATTTTTTAGAGCGGATTTTGACTTTTGATAGCGTGGCGGCTCTGGAATATGCAAAGTTAGCCTCATTGCGGCGACAAATTGGTAAACCGATCGCCCAAGCTGATGCTCAAGTTGCAGCGATCGCTCTTTCTAAAAATGCTGTACTAGCAACTCGGAATATTGCAGATTTTTGTGACTGTCATCTAACTCTTGTCAATCCTTGGGAATGTTAAAGATAAATGTTTACGATAGATTGTTGTAATTTAACGTCAGTTCGACGAAAGCAAAAAATGGGAAGAATCGCTAAGCGATTCTTCCCATTTTTTGCCATTTGCAGCGTGCGAAGCACGCCGCAAATAGCTATATCGAACTCACGTTAATTTATTTGTATAGCAATGTAAGTTTTGCTTAGGACATAAAACCCAAAAGATGAGTGGCGGAGCTTTGCGCCGCCACTCATCTTTTGGGTGTTGATTTGTCCTATCTATCTCTTGCGTTGCTATAGCTGTCGCCATTCTTGTTAGAACATAAAACCCAGATAGTGTGAGGCGGCGCGAAGCGCCGCCTCACACTATCTGGGTTTTGATTTGTCCTGATACAGGTGGCTATAGCTATATAGCGATTTTCAAATGAATGTATACTCATTTGAAAACAAAAAATCAATCTTAGTAAAGGTTTAGAGATTTCATTTTGCCGTAGTCAAAATGAAATCTCTAAACCTTTAGCTTTGTTTAATTTGTGAAACTAATTGTCGGGCGATCGCTACAGCTTGCCAGAGCAAACAAGGACGATCTTCAAGGCGATCGGGGATGTCTTCTCCTAGACTTTCTAGAAAATCAATCACGATTTTACGAGCATAGCTGCCATAGGCTACCCCAGCCACAGGGATGTTTGCTTGGCGCAATTTGGGGACAGTACTCGCATTTGTGCCACCAGCCAGTTGCACAAAGCCAAGGGGTAGTTTGAAGTCCAGAACCTTCTGCCCAAGTTGCAGCGCCGCACGGGTTGCACCATCACCAATATCGCCGCTCATCGGTCTGCCATCGGTTTGCCAGATCAGCGATCGCGGTTGGGGATTCATCCCATCGAGCAACGACATCAGATAATTCTGTAAATCTTCACAATCTGGGAAGCTTACAGCTACCAACTTGAGCTTAGGGATAATCGGACTCAAGCGCTGCCAAAATGCGGCAAATTCTTTAGTGCGATTGGGCTGAGTATGAATTTCGATCGCATTAACTGACTGGTTAAGTACTTCATCAAAAATATCTTCAGGGACATAGACCTGTTCGCGGGTATGAATAATCTGCACTGGACATAGGGGCAAGCAACGACCGCACCCATAACAAAGACTTGGCATGATCCCATTGAAATCATTACTAAACTTGATTGCAGTGGTGGGGCATACTTTTTCGCAAGGTCGGCTGCAATCGCTTGGACAAAGCTCAGGATCAAAAAAAGCTTTCCGAAAATGGGGATCTTCGCCATCATTAAAGCTGACCATCACTAAAGGGGCGATCGCCTTTGGGTCTAACTCTAATGCGGCGGCGATGCCTTCCCTTGCAGCAGCGATCGTGGCAGGATCGGGAGCCATATCAATGCAATCAGCGCCAGCCAATGTATAAATTAGCGCCAGATGACGAATTGAGGGTAAATGTTGATAACTTGCACCACAAATGAGCTTAAACCACTGGTGCGATCGGAGGGCTTCAAGTTCCATAGTTTCAGTACTATTTACTCAAGGTCATTAGCACGCTGAAAAACCTCATACTCGTAGTTGGGATATTTTCGATTGTAACCGCGATCGGGCTTTGCTTTTCACAACCTAGAAGATGAAGGCGGCGCTTTGCAGCGCTTTCATCTTCTGGGTTGCGTTTTATAGCAATGTAAGTTTTGCTTAGGAGATAAAACCCAAAAGATGAGTGGCGGCGCAAAGCGCCGCCACTCATCTTTTGGGTTTTGATTTGTCCTTTCTATCTCTTGCGTTGCTATATATGCACAACTATGATCGATTTTTGCGATAATAATGTATAAAGCGTGAGTTGAGATTATGGCTATTTTTGCTGCTGTTCAAACCCCCGAAAAAGTCAAAGATACTGTCAAAGAAATAGTACGCAAGCCTTACCCGAAATATAAGGTAATTGTGTTAAATGATGATTTCAATACCTTTGAGCATGTCTCTGAATGCCTGATGAAGTATATTCCAAATATGACTGAGGAGATGGCTTGGGAGTTAACCAATCAAGTACATTTTGAAGGCTTAGCGATCGTTTGGGTGGGACCAATGGAGCAAGCTGAGCTTTATCACGCCCAGCTCAAACAGGCGGGCTTAACGATGGCTCCTCTGGAAGCAGAGTAAAGGCAATTATTTCTATTTGCTGAAGGATGCATCCTGAATGGAGATTGGCATTTTTTTATTCTCCAAATATTGATTCTAAAATAACGTGAGTTCGATATAGCTATTTGCGTCGTGCTTCGCACGACGCAAATGGCGAAAAATGGGAAGAATCGCTTAGCGATTCTTCCCATTTTTCGCTTTCGTCGAACTGACGTTAAAATATATTTGATGAGGCGATCGCCTAATAAATTGAAATATCCCTACCACCCTAGGGGGTATTTCCCTGAGTGTTAGGCAATGTTGTATTCATAGGGGATTGGTTCTGTTGCGCCACTCTAATTAGGAATCTTAGGGCTTCGTTAACTGCATCGGCGTTTGGAAATATTGCGGCAACATCAGGTTCTAGACGCACAGTTGAGCCACCAAAGCTTTTACGTCCTGAGCCTAGTTTTCTGACACGCAGACTTTTGAGGTCATATTCGGGTCTAAGGTCGTCTTCTAGTTCTAAGTCAGCCTTCTTCATATGTTTCACGCTCCGATTTTGTAACTTCTCTGGCACTGATGATCCGAATTGAATCTCTTCTCTCTGTATAGGAAACGATTAATAATCGTCCTCGATTTGATTCGCCGACAATTAGATAAAACGTTCTTCGTCTTCTGAGTGTTCTAGGTCATATAGCAATCCTAAATAGGTTGTGAGAGAGCGCCCCGAAGGGACGCTCTCTCACAACACTCAAAATCTTACAACTCATTTAGGAGCGCTATAGAAGTCAACATAAAGCGGATCGTCAAAGATAGTTTTCGCTTCTGCGAAGGAAACTCCATGCTTTGCCAAGTTTTTGACTGCTTTGTTTTCGTCCCACTCATATTTCATGAGGCTATTTTAACAAGTATTGAAAGCGATCGCCTATTCTCTGATCTGCAATGCGATCGCCTAATAAATTGCCAATGTGATTAGTGATCGCTACCAATCAATATTTTGGATGTTGCTTAAAGTTGCTTATGCCTTAAAAGTCCTAATACAAGAAGAATATGAATTAGCCTTTCTACAACAACTTGGGAACATTTATGTTGCATGGAAATGCCATGACAAACATCATTACGGATATTCCAGCCTCGTTGATCGGTTAAAACTACTCGAAAATAAAGAGAAGCATCTTCACCTAATGCCTGTTTTACCTGTTCACTTCGGAGAAGATCATCAAGTGTTATCAAGTGAAAACCACCACCTCGTCCACGCTTTAAAACTGTCCCGCCAGAAATTTCCACCAGTTTTCTCACAGTTGCCTCAATCTGTGGAATGAGTAGATGAGTAGCCACTACATAATCTTGTTCAAGATATTTTTGAATTCCTTTAAGTAAAAAATCTCTTTGGTTGTCTACAAAAACTGGAGACTTAAATAAGTAGCTAACTAAATTATCAGAATCAAGACCAAATTGGTTTATTACTCTGGATATAGTTGCATTTAAAAATATCGCAGATATATCCATTCTTTGAGACATTTGACTCACAATATTTCCATCCAAGTCCTCTTCTAAAGAACCTACAGTCGCAATTATCCTTCCTTGTTCGTCAGTTATTTCCTTTGTAAAGAGAAAGCTAATAGGAGCCTTCTCCGCAAGCTCCTGTAACTGTTTCTTAATCTCACAACGTTGTGGAATATGCTTTATTGCAATGCGAGTAAGAGACTTTTCAAGATCACCGTCTAACATTTGCTCAATATAACTTTCGATTTCATTATGAGAAATCTCCATTTCATAGGATATTAATTTCATATCATCGTATACCCTAGGACTGATATCTTGGATGATTCTTAAAATACGCTTTGCATCATTGACAAGCTCATATTCTGTATAGACATGATGCATGTGTTCTAGCCAACCAGAAGCGATCAGAGGCTCTGCTTTACTAGCAGCACTTTCAAAAGAATACCCCAGTGTTCTTATGACACGAGAACATTCTTCTTTAAGTTTTTTTGAGCGATAATAGCGAGCTAGTCTTTCAGCAGCTTTTTCGCATATCCAAGGTTCTTCTCCATCTTTGAGTCTATTTAGTCTATCTTCGAGACACTCTATCACTCCCTTCTCTTCGTCTGTGGAAAGAAAAACTTTTTTGTTATCAATGAGTAAATCGAAACTGAAACCCCAGAGATTTGGTTTAGAATCTTCAGCGATAAAACGCTCGTAATCTAAAATTATTTCTTTTGCACTTGTAATTAGTTCTTGTTTTTTAAAGGAAGTTGCAATGAATAAAGCCCGTTCAAGCTTCTGGATAATGTCAACCTCATTATCATGATTTCTTTCTTTAGCTACTTTAAGTAGTGCCTGACAATATGTAGTTGCTACTGAATGATAATGATGAGGCTTTTCACCAGTTACTTTTTGAGTAAAATCATACACTAACCCTGCGTAACGTGCTTGCATGAGCGAATTACTTGTTGATTGAAATCTCTGAGTCCAATAGGAAATAACCTTTGCATTAACTCGTTGAATACTAGGACTTTCCATCATTCTTCCATCTTTTTCTGGAGCGGTCATCATTGGTCCAAAATATGTTCCCCAACCACTGTTGTGATTAGCAGCATTCTCGTAAAAAGAGAATGCCATTATTTCGTATATCCATTCCTGACAAGGTTCTATTTCTTCGTTGTTGTTATCTCTCAGCAGTCCTAATTCCAGCTTAATATCATATTCAGAAACATCTATTAATGTTTCAAGGGCAATAAGTTTTTCATCTAAGGCATCTTTTGAGGGATTCATAGGTCTACTTTATGAGTGATAGATTTTTTAATGGATGATTCATCGTTTTGAGAAATTACTTTGCTCCCTGCCAGCAGTCGGGTTGAGATTTACAAAATAGATTTGCGATCGCAATATAGACATGTTTCAAAGACCATCAAAATCTGTAACAGCAGACTCTTGCTGAATCTGAGAAAGCTCAGCTTGAATTTGCGGATCTTGTGCCATTGCCACTAGTTCATTTCTAATCCGAATTTGATGCGCTATACGCTCCAAAAGCCACAATTGCTCAGTTAGATTGAGAGCATCTATAGATTTAGCAATTACTTTAAGATTACTTGACTTTTCCTTAATCAGCATATTTTTCACTTAGCTCCGTCCGATTCTCCCACACACCAATCAACCCAGAATTCAGCAATTGCCGCGCAGTAAAAGTTTTTTTTAGGCTCAGGCAAAGGAGAAAGCGAAACTACCACATCAACCTATTGCCCTTGAAAAACAGGCAGATCGCTTAGATGAATTTCACCATCTTTTTCTATAGTTTGATTTAAACGAATTGCTTGCATCGTTTTATATTTGCTGCTTGTGTATAGCAATCCTAAATAGGTTGTGAGAGTGCGCCCCGAAGGGGCGCACTCTCACAAACCTCAAAATCTTACAACTCATTTAGGAGCGCTATATACATTCTAAACTAAATCTAACAAACTAGCTCCAGCAAAGTAATTTAGCCGATCGCCTTGCTAATTTGTAATGATAGACTTAGGTGATCGCTACCTATGCACAAAATTATTGAGGTATGCTTAAACAACAAAGAGGCTTAAGTTATGACAATCAAAGAACAACTGATCCGCGAAATCGAGCAAACACCTGAAGCGTCACTAATCCAATTTATGCAGGTTTGGCGATCAACTAAGCAAACATATAGAGTTAATCAATCACCCACCAAACTCTCCGAATTTTTTCGGCAATCTCCCCTTGTGGAACTTACTGCCAATGGAGAGTTAGACCTCAGCCGCGATAAAAGTCTATCGCCTGATCGATTTATTCTATGACTTATCTCCTTGATACCTGCCTAATCTCCGAATTAGTCGCCAAGAAACCAAATCAACAGGTTTTAGACTGGCTAGATACCCAATCCCCTGAAACACTCTATTTAAGCGTGATTACGATGGGTGAAATTGCCAAGGGCATTAGTAAACTCACACCATCTCGCCGCAAAGAAGATCTAGATATTTGGCTAAAGCAAACTCTTCCCTATCGTTTTACGGGAAGGATTATAGACATCGACCTTCCAACCATGTTGTTATGGGGTGAATTAGTTGGAAAACTTGAAAAACAAGGGCGACCACTGCCGATGATGGACTCTCTCATTGCCGCGATCGCGCTCCAGAACTCTTTAACTCTAGTTACTCGTAATGAAAAAGATTTTGCAGGGATAGAAGTAACCATTGTGAATCCTTGGACTATTTAAAGCAACCTATAGCGATCGCCTTGCTAATTTGTAATGATAGACTTAGGCGATCGCCTTAGATACTGAGGTTTGCTAAACTAGAAACAACCTAAGTAAAGACACAATGACCACCTTAGAAATTGCGATCGCCAAAATAAAAAGCTTACCTGCCGAACAGCACAACGAAGTGATTAGATTTATTGAGTACTTAGAATTCAAAGTTAGTAAACCTATTGATAGCCAAGAAAAGATAAAACCAGAAGAGAAGGATATTTCTTTTGCTGAAGCTGCCAAAGACTTTATCGGTTGTTTAGATAGCAATCTAGAAGACTTATCCTATAACCCCAAATACATGGAAGGATTTGGCAAATAATGCAAAAAAACGTCATTCTCGATACAGGGGTTTTAGTAGCATTCCTGATGCCTAGCGATAAACATCATCATTGGGCTGTCTCGTCATTGCAATTGAGCGATCGCCTAGCCAAATCGTGATGATAGGCATAGGCGATCACTTAGAAACTATGGCTTCTGTTCAGGGAACATACACTTATCAGAATCACAACCCGCAGGGCCCGCATCCATCAACTCACCCGAATCATAACGCAACAAACTTGCGTAAAAATCATCAGACTGGCGACGTACTAGCACCTCAGCACTGAGCTTCTCATAGGTAGCCTTATCGATTGGCTCAAAAGGCAAGCGGGGGAAAGTTTGTAGGTCATCAAAACGCGCCAACAGCGCCGCCGAGATATAACCCTCATCATCACGAATCGCTTCGTAAATCTTCTTTCCTAAAGGCTCAATTTCCGCCTCACGCAACTCCAAGGTTGCGGAAGTATTATGACGGGTGTAATGCTTCTGCACCTGCATATAGAAATCAAACTGCGCCATCACATCGAACTTACTGATTTCCACCTGATCCGCACCGTCAAGGTCAGCCCAAGACACGCTCACAGGAATCTCCACCAGCCATTCTGTACATCTCGGATCGAAGGGATCATTGAGCAATAGTCCATTCTCATCCTTATCAGATTGCGAAGGAATGATGCTATAGCCATAGTCCATACAAGCCCGCGCCACAGGATCTTCCTTACGGAAAGTAATCCGACGAATAAAGCGTTGTGCCTTCGGAGGATGCCACCCTGGGGAAGCCCCTGTCAATAGAGACTTGGTATTGTGAGACTTCAGCGCCCCTTGCCAGTACCATGAGTCGTCATCATCAATTCCCGATACCGCAAAGTCATAGCTGTAGTCGGGAGTAGTTTCAAACTCGATACTGGTGACGCGATAGGGATGGAAGGCAAACTGACGTTTAGGTTCTGGTAATGGACGGAGCTGGCACTTGCGGCTGTAGGTGTTGAGATATGCCAAGGATTCAGGCTGTGACAACATCCGACTCAGAGATAAGCCCCACATATTCTTTTGACCTTGGAAGTTCTCACCTTGAGTATTATGGAAAATACCAAAGCACAAACCAACGGCTTCACCGATCTGTTGCAAGTTACGAATAAAGGCTTCGCTCGATGAGTCAATGGAAAGAGAACCTTTCTCGCGAACACAGCCATCGGTGTCAATCAAGCCACAGAAGAAGGCAAGAATTGTCTCGCGAGAGGATTTACGAATTGCGAGAGGAATCCGATCTAGATCCTTGCTAATACCTTTCTGCAATTGGTTCAATTTCAGCCAATCAAACAACTGTCCAGAGGCAAAACTTAATTCGCCTCTTGTACCGCCATTGCGAGGATCATGGCTGATTTTGCCTGTGAGTCCAAACTGGCTTTGGGCGATCGCCTGCAAACGCTCAACCAAATCTAATTCTTTCTCATTGAAAGCAAACCGCACCCGATCTTTGCCCTCACTCATTGCGCCATCACCAAACAAGCAACCCAAGAAATAGCCCAATTCGGGATTTAGTGTAGTTGGTGTCGTGATTTCCGCAGTCAGCACACCGCGACCATGCCCTAAGATTTCCTTACGACCTTCGCAAGTATATTGAGCAGCATTGAGACTTAGCAATAGAGCATCTTCTGTGTGACGATATTCGCCTAATGAATAATCAATATCCATGCCAAGTTCAAGGTGATCGGCTCTCACCCATTGATTAGCGATCGCCAGACGATGATTAGGAGTCATCCGCAAAACGCGACCATTTTCAAGAGTGACCCGCACTAAATTTAGAGGCTGATTAGCGATCGCTGTATCTGTAGCAATGCCATTCCGCACACTCAAATCTAAACCTTTGCTTTCGCCACTACCCGCCTCGACAATCTCATCGGCATAGAGCAGACCTTGATCAAAGATGCGTAAAGCGGTGCGATCGAGACATCCCGCAGGTTGAGTTGTCGTACAACGATTCGGGCGGCGTAACCCATGCGAGTCGCAATATTCCCAAACCGTCTGATGGACGATTTCGCGCCAGCGATTGAGATAATTCGCTTCTTTCTCTTTGAAGTCTAGCCCCTGCACAGTGTCAGGACGACCTGCCTCAAACCAGCGCAACCATTCCACACCAAAGGCATGAACGAAGAAGTCAAATAGTCCTGTGAAGGATACGCCCACAATTGGGTCAACTTCACGGCTAAATTGATAACGCTCTTCCAGAAAGCGATGATTGAGCAAAGCGGCAACAGATAAAGCACCTGCTTTAAAGGCTTGTTCTTGCTCCTTGTGATTATGTGGATCGATTTGGTTTAGATGCACCTCTGAGAGGTTGCAATGAAACCCTGAGCCGATGATTTCCATCGTTTCTCCTGTTTCCAAGAGGATCGGACTATATCTTCATCCGTTCTGGATGGTGGGCGCTGTTTGAGAGATTATTGTTGGGACTCACTCTCTAGTCTCTGAACCTTTCTAGAAACTTATACCCTTCTAGACTTGGCTGCTGATTACCCTCGGCTTAACGTTAGGGCTTCCAGACAATTCACCCACTGATTTGTCTATTCATTCCTGAATAGAGCGGCAAAACTAACGGCTACCGCAAGGATTCAAACCATAACGCTCAAAACGATGATCAAGTTCTCGTTTGGACATATTTGGTTGTAGTGACAACAGCCATTCTTTAGCTTTGGCAATTCCTTGTGCATAAAGAGCAAGAAATTCTTTCTTCAGATTGGTAGTAGTCAAGATGTCAGAATTAGAACGGGCGATCGCTTCACCTGCCCATTGAATTGCACCTTCACCTGAATAATATTGTTTGCGGACTGCATCAACACATTCCTGCTCTGTGGGTTTGCGGTGAAATACTCTCGTGTGGTTTGCCATCCGCAGTGCATCGCGCTCAGGATCGATACTCCAGTTGCCACTTTCATTTTGTTGCCAGAGATTATCTTTGGCAGCAGCGCCAAGGGCATCTTCTGAGGCAAACTGACGAATCCCCGCACTGCGACGGATGTTACCAGCTACGATACAAACTGCGGCTTCATCAATGAGGATGCAGCATTCGACGGAGGTGAGTTGACGACCGATCGCTTTATTTAAAATATTGGCACAGCGATCGTAGAGGGTTGGCAACTTGACAGGATTTGCCATGCCGCCGAAACCTTTGAGGGCTTCACCACTGGGGCGCACATCGCTGATGTCAACGGTGACTTGGACGGGCTTAGCTGCATCAAATTTTTCTTCGCTGCATAGCTCTAATAGCGATTGGTAGGACTTGACCCAACCTTGACGGCTATCGCCCACATAGAATTTGACGGCATTATTGGCATAGTCAAATTCGACTTCGGTATTGTGGCGGCGTTTTTCAACGGGAGTATCACCGATCGCACCGATCACATTTACTTGCAACTGGTTACGGATTACGGGCAGTTGGCTAATGTACTGCGGCTCTAATACGCCACCTGTACCCGATCCCTGCATCGCGAGATCCATCATCAACCCAAAGGCTCGCCAGTCGATTACGTTGGTGCTGGTGCAGTTATAGGAGCCAGAGAAATTTTCGGGGCGATCTACCCATTCCGTACCACCGACCCAAAGCCAGCGCCCAGAGGTAAGGGACTTAAGCTGCTTTTGCATCTTGTCGATCAGGTCAGCTTGTTCTTGGGTCAGCTTACCTAAAGTTTTTAAACCTGTAAGTGTGCGATCGCATACTTCAGCCCAGCTTTCGCGTTTGTTATTATATTTACGGCTATATGTCCTGAAAAATACAGGATATGCGGCAGGAGCGCTATCGGGGAATCTGACCTCTTTGGAGATCAGTTTGAGTTCTTGTACCATAAACAATTGCAAAATACTTTAGAGCTTAGCACATATATAGCGTTGTATTAATCAAAAAAAGCTAAAATAACGCTACTAGTATTTAAGGTTTATATTTCAGTTACCTAGGATTCCTTTTGTTCAACGATCGCAATTTCTTGTTCTGTTAATTCATATAATTGATAAACCAAGCGATCAATTTGGCAATCAATCACTTCGATCTGCTTCTCAATCATGTTTTTTTCATTTGGCGAATTGACTAGCTTGAGCTTGTTATGGAGTGACGTAATTTGCTCCACTAGAGAAACCATGCGATCGTGATTTTCGCGATCGTTCTTTACCTCAAAATCAATTAAACGAATAGGAAGCTGTTCGATAAATTGCGTAAAATAGCGAAAAAAGCCCCCACGAAGTTGAGTACTTACATTTTTTATATAAAAATTCAATACCTTACTATTCAAAAGTCCTAAAATATACTCGGGTGATTCCCTAATCGTATTTTTAAAAGTAATTCCATAGCCACTAGTAAAAGTATATTCACCAATTTTGTCCATTGCAAAAGAAGCTCTATCTGCTATATCTGGCACAAGTATTTTAGGCGATTTCATCAACTCAAGATTTTTAGGATAAACATATCCATACCAATTGGAATTATTCATCTTTCCTTTTTCACGATTTGATAGATATTCTCTATTTTGCAACAAATATGTAAATGTCTTTGGAAATGATAACAACATCTCATTTTCAGTAATGAGTTTGGCAGATCCTTTTTCTAAAAGATAAGGAATGATCACAACTTGATTAGAAGGAATTGTTCTATATTTTTTAATTTCTTTCCCTTTTAAAAACAAAGATACTAACTGGGATTCAATTTCAAATGTACTGTCAATTTTATTAGAATAAACAACAACAGATTTTTCATTTTTTTCAATTAAATCTAAAACATATATCTTGTTTGCACTAGTGCGAATACCTTGAGAGATTTTATCTACTATATCTTTAGCCTTGACAGGCATTTTATTTAACCGTTCAAATAAACTTAAATCACTGCCAACAGGAAAATTCCAATTTTTATAAGTAATAGTTTCCACGTCTATTTTAGTGTCTATTGAACTAGCGAATTCACACCATTCTAAAATATTACTTATTTTTTTAATTTCACATTCAGAAGCAGCTACTTTATCCAAAAATATTAAACAAGTGTAAGTGGTTGGACCTGTAAAAACCTGTTGATCGCCAAAGTGGACAACTTCTGATAGGTGTTTGCCAGTAGAAATAATTTTGCGAATTGGTTCCCCATATTGGGCATTAAAAAATTTATGAGGTAAGATATATCCCAATTTACCTGTTTTATTTAATAGGCTTAATCCTTTTTCGAGGAATACAACACATATATCATAATTTCCTTTGCTTGCCGCCAAGTAAGTTTGCTTGTAAAATTCGGTTTCTCTTGCTGCCCATTCTTTTAGAGTTTGAATGCGAATATAGGGTGGATTACCTATTACTGCATCAAAGCCACCTGATTTCATGATTGATGAAAATTCATTTTGCCAATCAAACACATTAATTCGATAGACTTCATCTTCTCTTAACAAACTCATCTGCACTTTGTCGTAAAAGCCAGAGTCAATTAAGGAATTACCACACTTAATATTATTATCTAAATCAGGTAATGCTCTTTCTTTAAATAGCCTTAATTGATTAGTAACACTTTCTTGAGATTCACCTTCTAAAACTCTTAATAACAAAGATAACTTAGTGACTTCAACTGCCTGAGCATCGATATCTACACCAAAAATATTGTCTAATAAAATCTTTTTCTTTTCAGTTGTCGTCAGTTGCCACCCAGATATTGATTCATAAATGGGAGAATTACGAGTAGGATTTTTTAAATAATAATCGCGATACCATTCTAGTAAATATTGATATACTCCAATCAAGAAAGAACCTGAACCACAAGAAGGATCAAGAATTTTTAATTTCGCGGCTTGTTTAGCAGTTTTACCTTCTAATAATTTGCCAACAGTATTTTTAACAATGTAATCAACGATATAAACTGGAGTATAGTAAACGCCTCCCGCTTTTCGTACTTCGGGTTTGTCTTCTACAGTGACACCGAGTGTGCTTAGAGTAATTATTTTCCCAAGAAACTGCTCATACACCTGTCCAATAATTTCAATGGGAATTACAGAAAACTCGTAGGGACTGGGATAGTAGAGATTCTTGATGATATTTTTTAATGGAAGATCACCAATGATTAAAGTTAAGGTGAAATTATCAAAATCAGGTCTATTACGTTCATCTTTAAAATGAAACAAGCCTGAATTATAGCGATCATCAGCTTCTCGAAAAATTTGACATAAGCGATCATAAACATTACTGTCTTGTTGTAGTTCTTCTAATCTGCCATAGTTTTCAGTTCCACGATCTTCACAAATGCGTAAAAAGATGAGGCGATTGATAGTTATTTGTACGGCGAAGTTGAGATCACGAGATGTAATTTCAGGATTATAAAACACCAGATTTGCAGCTAAAATACTACGCCAATTCTCAATCTCATTCAAGAAAGCATCATCAACGGTTTGATTGCCTTTATGGATTGTTTGTAAAGTAATAAATTGGTTTAAAGAACCCGCCAAAACCGCCTCTCGCGAAAATAAGGCGGCTATTTCATCCCATTTATCTATATAGTCTGTGTATTTAAAATAGAGGATTCTAGCGACAGTTGGTAGATCTTTAACATTCGGTTGAATGCGACAGTCATATACTGCAAATTCTTCAAAATCTGTGAGAATACTAACGGGTAAACTTGCTGACCAACCGTAACGTCGAAGTTGAAATGCAGGTTTAGTATTTTGAGCAATATTGATGGATGGCTTTTTTGCCTCTACAAAAAATTGAGGAGATTTACCAATCCGAAAGCAATAGTCTGGGGCTTTATGGGTGTCGCCTATTTTGACGCTGTACTCATAAATCACTTCTCGATATGCTTCAGAGGATCTTTTTTCGTTACGAATATCCCAACCCAACGCTTCAAAAAATGGGGTGATAAAGTCGTTTTTTGTCTGAGTTTCGTTATAGCTAATTGAACGATATTCAGTCTCATTTTGCTGAAAGCGCTGAACTAACTCAGAGATTTTGGCTGGGACACTCATACAATTAATCTTACGAACTAGAAAGCCAGTCTAGCAGAGTTAATCATAATTTGGACTGATGCTGTCTGCCTTGATTATTTTAATAGTCCAGTTGGTAAGCCATCGATGCTATGTTGATTATTCTTTTCCCAATATTCATACACACCTTCCTCACCTTTTTTCTCAGCCCATTCTTTTAAAACTTGGCGATCGCCTGAAAATTCATAAAAGGGAACTGCAAAACCACAAGATGTTTGTACAGATTCCACCTTTACGCGCACAATTTGGCGAGTACCCGCGATCGCAGGAAATAGCGATAAATATTCTTGCCATGCTGCATCTCTGGGGCGGATTGGTTCACCTTGACCATAGAGGCGCAGAATGAGAGGCTTTTCGGTAAAGCTACAAAGCATGACTGTAATTCGACTGTTTTCGAGGAGATGGGCGGCGGTTTCATTACCACTTCCTGTGAGATCAAGATAGGCGATTTCGGACTCGCTAATTACGCGTAAAGCATCCATTCCTTTAGGAGATAGATTCACCCGCCCCTCGTTCGGAGCGCTTGCCACAAAGAAAATATGTTGAGCTTCGATGAATGTTTGCAACTCGGTCGTAATGCGATCGTAAAATTTAGACATCTGTTTAACTATTTAACTATCCAATCCTCGTGAATTAATATAGCTGTCGCCACTCACTTCTTGGCGACAGCTATATTTTTGTAATTGGTGAGTATTTTCAATAACTCCTCGTTAAGCATTGTATAGCCTTGGTTATTGAGATGCAGAATGTCGCGGCTATAGATTGGGCGAACCTTGCCACTCTCATCCGCTAAAAGTGTTGCTGCGTCTAAAATAATAACGCGATCGCTTTTGAGGGATTTGATAAATTGATTAATCTCAATAATTGCGCGATCGGCTTCTTCTGGCCAATAAGCTCGAACCGATTGAGATAACTCACTAGTCGGGAAAATCGTAGACAGAATTACGGTTGCTTGTAGTTCTTGAGTTAATCGATCAACAATTTTTTGAATGTTCTGTTTGCAATTATTGACTATATTCTGTGATTGATTGGGGAATTCAGCAATATCTCTTAGGTCGTTCACACCGACTTGGACAACGACGATTTGGGGTGATAACGAGGCAACATGGGCTGATAGCCTCCCTAGTACTTGGTCAGTCGTTTGTCCATTGATGCCGCGATTGGCAAATTCAAAGGGGATATTGGCGATCGCTGGCCAAGCCACCGCACGGGAGTCCCCAAAAAATACGACTAAGGGCTTGTTGAGATCACGATTTGATATGGGACTAGAAGAATACATATTCAATCCATAGCGATCGGTTGGAGAGTCAGTGATGGCTGATGGTTGATTATTGTTCTGCAACCAGAAAATTAGCCCAAAAGATCCACTGACAAGGATTAGCAAAATAGCTATAGCGAAGTATATTTTGTTCATCACTTTATTCTCTTAAAAAGAATTCGCCCAAAAAGGAGGCGGCGCTTTGCGCCGCCTCCTTTTTGACATTTTGGATTAAAAATGTTTTTCAGCAAATTGACGGATGCGATCGCAACCTTCACGAATCGTTTCTAAATTAGTAGCATAGGACAGTCGAATGCAGTTATCTAAACCAAAAGCAATTCCCGGAATTACAGCTACTTGAAACTCTTCTAGTAGTTTGTCGCAAAACTCAAGAGAAGGCATTCCAAAAGACTTAATGCTAGGAAAGAGATAGAAGGCTCCATCGGGTTTAGGACAAGTCAGTCCTGAAATGGAAGTTAACAGGTCATACATGACATCACGACGCTCAGCGAAAGCTTTCCGCATTGTTTCTACGCATTCTTGGGAATCATTGAGCGCAGTTACGGCTCCATACTGAGCAAAGGTGCAGATATTTGAGGTGCTATGTCCTTGAATCATCGTCGTTGCCTTGATGATTTCAGGTGAACCCGCTAAATAGCCAACTCGCCAACCTGTCATCGAGTAAGCTTTGGCAAAACCGCTACTGATTAAGGTGCGATCGTACATTGCGGGACTTACTGAAGCAATACTGATATGGGTTGCACCATCGTAGAGAATCTTTTCGTAAATCTCATCGGAGACGATATACACATGGGGATGTCGTTCCAAAACTTCAGCAAGAGCCTTAATTTCCGCAGGTGAATAGACCATCCCTGTGGGATTAGAAGGCGTATTCAGCACAAAAAGTTTGGTTTGGGGATTAATTGCTGCTTCTAATTGCTCAGGGGTGATTTTGTAGCCAGTTTCCTCAGTGGTAATCACAAATACTGGAGTTGCATCGGCAAGTTTTGCCATTTCGGGATAGCTCACCCAAAACGGCACAGGAATAATCACTTCATCCCCCTCATCAAGAATTGCCATCATCAAGTTATAAAGCGAGTGCTTACCACCATTAGTAACGATGATTTGTTCGGGCTTGTAGGTTACTTGATTATCGCGCAGGAGCTTGGCGGCGATCGCCTGTTTGAGTTCGGGTATACCTGCGGCAGCAGTATAACGAGTCTTGCCTTGGTCGAGTGCGGTCTTAGCAGCAGCCTTGATATGGTCGGGTGTATCAAAGTCTGGTTCGCCAGCACTAAAGCTACAAACATCAATTCCACTAGCCTTCATTGCCTTAGCTTTTGCGTCGATCGCTAGAGTTAAGGAAGGCTGAATATTACGAAGTCTTTTTGCCAGTTGCATGTTTTCTGGAGGAGCGGAGGCATCTTTATGGGATTAGTTTCGCATTGTATCAAAGCATACTTGCTAGAGTTTGATAGATTTTTAACAATTTAAGATTTAAACCCTAAAAGTAGTGGCGGCGCGAAGCGCCGCCACTACTTTTGAAAGTACGCAAAGCCTTATAGATAAGCGCGAATCATCGCTTGTGTGCCTTGCTCTGCACCTTGCCCATCATCGAGTTGACTCACTTTATAGAAGTTTTGCATGGCCAAGGCGATCGCAGGTAAATCTACGGAAAAATCAAGATTTTGGCGATCGCTGATTTCTTGCACCAGTCGCAAATCCTTGAGCATATGCTTGATGGCAAAACCCGCTTGATAATCCCCCTTGGCAACTTTCAGCCCTAGATTATTTAAAGCCCATGAGCCAGCCGCCCCACTACCACAGACATCAACTACTAATTGGGGATCAACACCCATTTTCTCGGCAATCTGCATGGTTTCGCAGAGAGCCATCATATACACAGATACAAGAGTTTGATTGCAGAGCTTGACGGCTTGACCACTACCGATCGCCCCGCAATGTTTGATATTGCTACCCATGGCTTCAAATAGAGGTAGGCATTCTTGCAAATCTTCAGGATTTCCACCCACCATAAAAGTCAATGTACCATTGCGTGCGCCCACATCGCCGCCTGAAACTGGTGCATCCAAAAATCTCAAACCGTCATGCATTAAAGCATTGCCAATATTTTTTGCTGCATCACTGCCGATGGTACTGGTATCGATAAATAAGGTGTTGGCTCTGGCAAAATGCATGGCTCCCTGATCGCCGATTAACACCTCGTTGACATCAGGGACATCACCGAGGCAAGAAAAAACCACATCGGCAAAACTGACTGCATCTTCTAAGGAATTAGCTAATGTGCCGCCTACACTCGTAAATGTAGAGATTGTGGGACGCTCTTTAGTGCGATTCCAACCTAGTACCGAATATCCTCGTTTGACTAAGTTGGCAGCCATTGCACCACCCATTACGCCTAAACCCAGAAATGCAATCTTTTGAGTCATACCTATAATTTATAAAGCTGATCGAGCTTTATAAATTTACTATATAGTCAGCTACAGCTAGAGTTTCTCGTATCCTCATGAAGAATTACCGAAAAAAGCTAGCTATAAATAAAAGTGGCGGCGCTTCGCGCCGCCACTTTTATTTTGGGTTTTCAGTAAATCTTTTACTACTATAGAAACTGTTGGATTAAAGTGGCTAGTTGTTTGAGTTTGATCGGTTTACTGAGATATTCATTGGCTCCAGCCGCCAAACATTTCTCGCGATCGCCTTCCATGACAAGTGCCGTCACCGCAACAATTGGGACATCAATTAAATTCTGAGCGCGAATCTGTTTGATCGCTTCAAGTCCATCCATACCAGGCATTTGGATATCCATTAGGACTAAATTTGGCTGCTCTGACAACACCAAGTTAATTGCCTCCAGTCCATTTTTGGCAATAATCAGCCGATAGCCCTTGGCTTCTAAATAGCTAGAAATTGTCATGATATTCGCTTCATTATCTTCGGCTAGCAAAATTAGCGGCGAAGAATCGGTCGGGTCATTAGTTAAGGCGATCGCTTCTGAATCTAACTTTGGTGATGCTTGAGGAAAAGGAATCGAGGTGCTGTCATAGGGGAGTGAGATGGTGAAACGACTGCCAACATCTAATTCACTAGTGACATTAACGTATCCATGATGTAGTTCGACTATGCGTTTGACTAGCGCTAACCCCAACCCCGCTCCATCATATTGACGGTTGAGAGCGCTATCGATTTGGACAAAGGGTTGGAATAGTGTTTTTAGAGCATCAGGGGCGATGCCGATACCTGTATCGATGACAGCAAAATGTAACCAGTGAGTGGGTTTAATATCATTATCTGCATTTACAGATTCGAGTGTCACTTCTAAAGTGATTTGCCCCTCGTCTGGCGTAAATTTCACAGCATTGTTGAGCAGATTGATTAACACTTGGCGAATGCGACGTTCATCGATCATCATTTCAGGAAGGACAGGCGCGACCTCCATAATTAAATGCAGTTTTTTTTGCATGGACTGCTGCTTGACAAACATCATACTGGACTGGCAAAGCCGATTAACATCGGTTAAGGAGCAATCCAAGACCAATTTACCTGCTTCTATTTTGGAGAGATCGAGGATGTCATTGATTAGTTCTAGTAAATGATTGCCGCTCCTTTCAATGATTGGTAATATTCTTCTCTGCTCTTCACTAAGTGAACCAAAGACCTCATCCATTAGCCCCTCCGTAATGCCCAGAATTGCATTGAGAGGAGTGCGAAGTTCATGACTCATATTGGCGAGAAACTCATCTTTGTGACGAGTAGTACGCGCTAGTTCTTGGTTAGATATGGCTAGTTGTTGATTTGTTTCGATTAATTGTTGTTGCGCTTGTTTGCGTTCCGATAGTTCTTGTTGCAATCGTTCAAACAAACTGGCTTGTTGAATGGCGATCGCTAATTGATTAGCGATTTGTTGTAGCAGTTGCGCCTCAGACTCTAGCCATACTCGTTTGGTTTGACAAGCATGAATAACCAAAACACCCCAGATCTTTTTAGTTGTCGTAGGTGAAACCCATTGATGGGTTTCGATCCCATGCAAATCTTGGAGGATTGGGGCGACGATCTTGGACTTAACCTGACCTTCGAGGGAATATTCAATGAGGCAATCTGTCCAGACATCATTCATGACATCAGGAACAATGCGAGGTTTGCCATGCCAGTAACAATCGAGAATATCCTGCGCCCAAACTTCATTCTCCCAACTACGGGATTTGAGTTTTGGAAAATTATCGCTCACAGATTCTTCAACTATTTGGCTGCGACCATCATTAAATAGTTGAAAAATGATCACGCGATCGCCATCAAACAAATCTCTGACCTGTTGAGTTACTGCTGCCAAGATTTCAGGGATATTTAATGATTCACGAATTTGTTGAGTGAGAGCCTCCAACATTTGCTGCTGACGCAATTGTTGGCGAATGATTTGCTCGGCTTGTTTGCGATCGCTAATATCACGGCATACACAAATCAACAAATCATCCTCTGTAATGGTGAGCGACAATCCCTCAGTAAAAGTAGTTCCATCTTTACGGATAGCGATCGCTTCTCCTCGCCAACTGCGATCGCGTCCTAGTACAGGAAATACTTCCCGTGCAAATCGAGCAAGTTCCTCTGGTGCATACAACTGTGTCCAAGATTTGCCTATAAGCTCTTCAGCCTTTTTATAACCAAACATTTCTAGGTGCGCTTGGTTCAAATAGATGTATTTATTCTCTTGTAAAATCGCAATTCCATCGATTGCTGCTTCCATCGCCGAAAGTTGTTGTTGCAATGCTTTTTCAGCATGTTTGCGATCACTGATATCACGGACAATCCAGAAAAATTGAATTTCCTTAGTAGCGAGACTAATATTTTTTGTGACAGTAACTTCAACAGGAAAAGAATTTCCCTGTCGAGATACCAGCGTAGTTTCCCAATTTGCATTAGTAATGACTGACGTTAGCAGATGATTGAGTCGGCCATAGAAAATCTCGCTTTGGTTAGGGGCAAAAAAAACAATGAATGGCTTACCTACAATCAACTCACGGTCGATCGCTAATTGGTTTAAGATTGCTTGGTTTGCCTCTTTAATGTTGCCAGATACGTCAGTAACGAGATAGCCATCGGGAGAAAAGATAAATAAATTGTGGTAGCGTACCTGTTCGTCTTCCAGATGATGTTGTTTCTCAATTAGTTCTTCAGTACTGCTTCTCAACTCCTCAATCGTGCATTGCAAATCTTCACTTGTCCTTACTAATAAGGCATTACTTTCTTCTAGCGCAGTTCGCTGACTTACCATCAAAGCTTCAGCTTCTAATCTGACTAGTTCTGGCAAATTTAGAAATTGGAGTAAGAGCGTCTGGGTCACAATCCCCACTAATTCATTCTGATCACCTATGACCACTAGTCTATGGATATCTCGCTGTTCCATTAGTTGCTGTACAGCATTGAGCGATTCTTTAGCATAGACCGTAACTATTGGCTGGCTCATTACCTCGTGCATCAACAAGCGATCAAGCGGTTGACGCTCAATCGTCAATCGCACTACATCCCGCTCAGTCAAAATTCCGATCGCCTGCCCATCTTCTACCACCAATACACAGCTTGATCTTGCCTTTAGGTACAGTTGCTCTAAATGACTTGGACGAAGACCTTTGTCCTGCACGACAATCATTTGAGCGATCGCATCAATGACGCGCTCGTTAGAATTAACTACTAAAGGATTACTAACTATTGCTAGCTTTAGTTCATTAAGCTTAGTATCTATGGTAAACATTAAGGTTAAAAATTACGCAATTTACGCAATTGATAGTGCTTTCCCGAAAAATATTTGATACCAATTCACGAAAGTATAGCAACACTTGTGTGAATTGGTATTACTGATGTTACATGGAACAAAGATCGTTATCATGTTTCCGTGTCTTCTTAAAAGAGGATTTGCAGACTAAATCCCTACATATAGCTATAGCCATTCTTGTTAGGACATAAAACCCAAATAATGTGAGGCGGCGCGAAGCGCCACCTCACATTATTTGGGTTTTGACTTGTCCTGATACAGGTGGCTATAGCTATATTTGTAAAGGTAGGGGGCTTGGTCTCCAAGCCCTAATCTCAGCGTAGCATTCTACCTAACATCTATTTAGTTTAAAAACTGTTGAATCGCTGTGGTCAGTTGCTTGAGCTTAATCGGTTTACTCAAATAATCATTAGCACCAGCTTGCAGACATTTCTCGCGATCTCCTGTCATCGCCAGAGCTGTAAGGGCTATAATCGGGGTCATAACATGTTTGTTGCGGATATACTTGATTGCCTCTAGTCCATCCATCTCTGGCATTTGAATATCCATTAAGATCAAATCGGGCTGCTTTGATTGTACTAGAGTCACCGCTTGTTGTCCATTTTTAGCAAGAATGACTCGATATCCCTTGGCTTGAAGATAGCTAGAAATTGTCATAATATTCGCTTCGTTATCTTCTGCGAGCAAAATTAAGGGAAGAGAGATTGTCTCATCATCATTTTTGACGGAAATGTTAGGTGATGAAATATTAGCCAATGACTTTTTGGGAAGCGGTAAGACCAATTCATTGAATGGAAGCTCGATCGCAAAGCAACTACCCACACCAACCTCACTGGTGACACTAGCACGACCACCATGCAGTTCGACAATTCTTTTAACAAGCGCTAAGCCCAACCCTGTGCCATCATATTGACGATTGAGAGCGCTATCAACTTGGATAAAAGGTTGGAATAGAGTTTTTAAGTTTTCAGGAGAAATACCTATACCTGTATCGATCACCTCGAACTTGACCCAATGCGTAATATCTTTCTCACAAGAAGCGATCGCCTCATTTAGGGAGACTTCTAAGGTAATGCTGCCTCCTTCTGGAGTAAATTTCACGGCATTGTTCAGCAGATTGATTAATACTTGACGAATCCGACGTTCATCAACCATTAGTTCAGGTAAAACAGGAGCCAACTTAATATTCAGATTGATATTCTTTTGCCTTGCCTGCTGTTTGACAAATACCAAACTGGCCTGACTAAGCTGACTAATATTACTAGATGCATAGTCTAGAGTTACCTTGCCTGCTTCGATTTTTGCGAGATCGAGGATATCGTTAATTAGCTCTAGCAGATGGTTACCGCTACGTTCAACTGTGAGTAATGCTCTCTGTTGTTGTGGATTAATTGCTCCAAAGACTTTTTCCTGTAAACCTTCGGTGATGCCAAGAATGGCATTAAGAGGAGTGCGGAGTTCATGACTCATATTTGCCAGAAATTCATCTTTAAGCCTCGTAGCACGAACCAGAATTTCGTTGGAGACTTCTAGCTCATGATTAGTCTCAGCAAGTTTTTGCTGTGCTTGCCTGAGATCGGTGATATCAACCACTACACAAACACAATCATCTGTTGTCAGCATGGCTACACCAATGAGTACATGCACAAGAGTGCCATTCTTGTGGTAGTAGGCTTTTTCCCAAGGATCGATTTTGCCATACATTTTTAAGTAGGCGATCGCATCTAGATCTAGCTGTTGATATTCAGGAGGAGTAATGGTTGCCCAATTTATTTGTTTAGTATCGAGTTCTTCTCGTCTATAGCCAATCATCTCTAAAAAGCGATCGTTAGCCTCGTCAACCTGACCATCAAAGCTCGTAAACATCATCCCCACAACATTCGATTCAAACACCTGTCGAAAACGGTTTTCACTGTCTCGCAGAGCCGCCTCCGCAAGTTGATGCTCGTGCTGGGCTGCTTTCTGAGCGCTAATATCTCTAAAAACACAGACAAAACCGATCATGCAATCATTGTGATCCTTGATAGCCTTGACTGATAGCGATATGGGAAGACGATAGCCATCCTTGCAAATAACTGTCCATTCTTCTTCGCTGACTAGTCCTTGTCTTGCTTTAGCAACCAATACTTCTTGTTCAGAAATATCTTGTCTAAGTTCTACAGAGAGGGAAGCGGCTCGATCAATTAACTCTTGAAAATCGTAAAAATCTTGAAGATTATTTATGCCAACCACTTTGTCAGCACGGTAACCCAGCATATTCTCCGCACCAGCATTAAAGGTCTGAATAATGTTATGGCAATTAGTGGAAATGATTGCGTAATTGGTACTATCGAGAATAGCGCGATGTAAACTGCTCACTTGTAAAAGTTCATGCGTCCGTTCTTCCACTCTAGCTTCTAACTCTTGATTGAGTTGATGGAGTCGGATTTCTGCTTGCTTCAGTTTAGTGATGTCTTGGGCTGTGCCACGGGACATAATCGGCGAGCCATCTGCATCGTAAAAGGTTTCACATTTTTCTTGCACATACTTAATATATCCATCAAATAGGAGCACACGATGGACTACATTGTAGGGAGTGCGATCAACTAGATGTTTTTGGTAGAGAGCATTAACCATATCCCGATCATCGGGATGAATCGCACTGAGAAACCCCGCATAGGTTGAGTCAAATTGCTGTGGATCAATCTCAAAAATCTTAAATATTTCATCTGACCAACAAAGAGAGTTAGTCCGTAGATCCAATTCCCAATTCCCTAAGTTCGCGATTCGTTGGGCTTCTCGGAAGAGTTTTTCAGTGTGCCGCAACTCATTTTCCGATTGTTTGCGATCGCTAATATCTCGTACTAATAGTAGAACTTCATTTTCGTCATAGGGAAAGATGCGTACCTCCTCAATATGAATCTTATCGCCATCGGAAAAGTCCTGCTCATAAATCTGGATAGAGTTGGTTTCTAAAGCACGCTCCACAAATTCGAGGCGTTGTTTGACAATATCAGGAGGAAGTGTTTTGGATATATGATTTCCCTCTAATTGAGAGCGATCGCCAATAATCCGATGGGTTTCAGGAATCCGCGCAAATTCTAAGTAAATGCCATCCCGATTCATCCGCATGAATAGATCGGGAATAGCTTTGATTAAGGCGCGTTGATGGGCTTCAATTTGCTGTAATGACTCTTCAGCGCGTTGTCGTTCTGTTAGTTCATTTTGGAGTAGCTGATAAGTGTTTGATTGCTGAATGGCGATCGCAAATTGAACAGATATCCTCTGCAATAGTCTCACATCTTCTGGCTGCCAATTGCGATCTTCTTGGCATTGATGTCCGATCAGAAGCCCCCATAGTTGTCCTAATACCCGAATTGGCACGACAAGATTTGCTTTGACTTGATACTGTTCTAGCAACTTGATATGGCAGGGGGTATAGCCTGCGGTGTAAATATTGTTGGCAAAGACTGGATGATCGTGGCTGTATAGGTTGGAAGATTTCTCCTGAAAACAAGAGTCTTGAATGTGTTTGCCCAAGGACTTAAATAACTTATTTGTAACGGATTCAGCAATGATGATCCCGCTCCAGTCAGATTGAAATTGATATACCAACACGCGATCGCATTCTAAAAATGCACGGACTTCTGTAACACAAATATCCAAAATCTCTTGGAGATTGAGGGAACTACGAATGCGATCGGCAATTTCTGCGACTAGTTGATCGCGTTTTGCAATCATCTGTAAGGAGACAATTCGATCTTCTACTTGTCTCTCTAGATCAACGCCAATTGATTGAAAGATTTGCCACAAACTTTCATGGGTGAGCATTCCCACGATGCGATCTTGCTCATCCACGATGGGCAGATGGCGTAAATGATGTTGCCGAAGAAAGTTGATGGCTGACCATAAATCTGTGCAGTCTGACTCGCGCAAAGTGATCGCTGAGGTCATGACATCTCTGATGATCAAACAATCTAGGGGTAACATTTGGGCGCTAAGGCGGACTACATCAGCCTCAGTAAAAATCCCAACCACTTTGCCATCTTCTACTACCAGAACACAACCTGCCCTCAGTTCTGCGTTGTACTGATTAAGTAGAGGCGTAAAACCATTAGTCTCGTGGTATGGCGATCGCGCACTAACCATTTGGGCGATCGCTTCCATAACGGTTGCATGGGGCGTAACGACTAAAGGGTTATGAACAATTGCTGACTTCAGTTCAAGTAGTTTTGGGTTAGATATGTTCAAGAGTATTTACCAAAAAAAATATCTATATAAAATATCTAAATAAGATTAGTAAGGTGGGGCAAGCCCCACCTTACTAATACCAATTCACGGAAGTGTGACAACACTTTAGAGAATTAAAAGCCAAACCCTGTAAGGGTTTTAAAGACATAAAATGGCGCACCCATTTTGAGCTTTGGGATAATAGGTAGCAACTTGGATTAAATAAGTATTTAGACATAGGTAAACTAAAAAAGCGGGAAGCTCTAGATAACCGAGCATCGGATGTCTAAAGCTCTAATTTTTGGGTTTAAGTAGAATGAGCTACTTATCATGGAATTAATATTTAGAAAGTCATATAATCGCTTTTCAGACAATATTTTTATATCATCTAAAAATAAGTTTTATGGCTTAAATGTCACAGATCTTAGTTTAGTTAAACTCCCCCTTATCCCTAAGTCTGATCATACTACCTTCCCAGTTAATAATTTAGTGATGAGCCACTAAGTTACTCACATTAATTTATACCAAAACACAAAATGGCATAGCCATTTTATGTTTTGGTAGTAGCTAGTATAAATCAAACCCCAAGAAGTGAGGTGCGGCGCTTTGCGCCGCACCTCACTTCTTGGGATGTATGTCCTAAGCAAAACTTGCTTTGCTATAGCATCCGACACACTTTAGTCGGCTATGGACTATTGGCAAGCAACAAGATACTCCTATGGATATTTTATTTATCAGTTAATCAGCTAAAAAGTGGCGGCAGAGCCGCCACTTTTTAGCTGATTAATGGTCTGAATCCATGTTTGATTGACACTTCGCCAATTTTGTCCATGTTCTCGATACTGATTTGGTTGCGTCCCCAAGAGAAATTAGTGTGCCAACCTTCAAATTCTAAAAGCATCGCTTCCGCAAAACAGGCAAAAAGCTGACGGGCAGGAGCTGTCATATTTACGATTTTCATGATTTTCCAATCAATATCCAGACTATGCTCAACAATGCCCCCATCAATCACATGAATACCTTCTTCTTGAACCAGAGTAGACATATTTTTAGGATAGCCGCCATCAATCAGGATGCAAGGATGCTTGAGGGTGGCAGGGTCGATCGCCATCCCCTTAGCCATACTCGCCACCCACACAATAATGTCAGACTGCGGTAGCGCCTCATCAATCTCTAAAACCTTACCGCGACCAAGTTGAGCTTGTAGCTCCTGCAATCGCTCCCGATTACGAGCAACTAGCAATAATTCTTTGATATTAGTCCGCGCATCCAGCCATCGACAAACCGCACTGCCGATGTCACCTGTTGCGCCGCAGACTGTGACCGTGGCTTTAGCTAGGTCAATCCCAAATTTACGACTTGCTTCTTCGATCTGACGACATATGATATAGGCGGTATGCGTATTCCCCGTAGTAAAGCGATTAAATTCTAGTTGAATGTTTCTCACACTCGACATCTGACTAAGATTGAAATTCTCGAAAATAATCGAGGAGAATCCTCCCAAAGCAGTGATATCCACATCATTCTTTTGAGCAAGAGCCATTGCATTGAGGATCTTGCGAATGGCAGTTTTGATTTTACTGCCTGCCAACATTTCAGGTAAAAAACAGGACTCTACATATAGTCCCTCGATCTGCTGACCTGTGGCACTCGTAACCTTGATGCGATCGACAATTTGGGGCGGGGCGCTACACCAAAATTCCAAACCTTGATCGGCGTATTCGGGATAGCCTAATTCCCTTGCTACAGACTGAGCGTGTTCAAGACTTGTCAAATGCCCTATAAGACCAAACATCGATTGCGTTACCAGTTACAGTTGTCAGTTATTAATTTGCGGTGATTGGTGATTGGTAATTGGTGATTGGTGTTTGGCTTTTAGAAAAGTAGTATTTATTACGTCTTTACCTAAAAAGCTAATTTTCAATCACCGATTACCAATTACCAACTAAATCAAGCCGCTACCAAACCCATCGCAGACATTCTCATGATGTCGCGAGTATTAAAGCCGATTTTGCCCAGACTTTCGCCATATTGAATCATGAAGTCTTCAACCAAAGCTTCTTTTTCCATGCCAAGAACTTTGGCATCGGCTTCGACTTGGTTGAGCATTTTCCAGACAATGGGCAAGTTTTGACGATTGGCTTGCTCTAGAGTTACTTTGGAATCGTCAAAATGATTTTGCAACCATTCTTCACCAAAGTTGAGATGCAAGTATTCGTCTTTGACTACGCCTTCGGTGATCTTGCGTGCAAAAGGATCGGCTACGGGAATATAGATGTTGTAGGCAGCGATCGCAAAGCACTCAATGATGAGTGATTGGATCAGCAGACAGGTAACGATATCCCCTGTAGCAAAGGCCTTTTGAAAATTGCCGTGCAATTCAGAAAAGAATTTTTCTGCAAAGTCCATGTCAGCAGTGACCTTGAGGTTTTTACCACAGGCGATAAAGCCTTTTTTGTGGCGATCCTCCATCTTGGCAAGTCTGGTAAAATCTTCAGTGAATTCGGGCAGTAGCTCTCCTAGTTGGAGATAGTTGCTGTACGCCTCAGCTTCTCCCTCAATGACAATGGCATTGATTCGACTGTAGGCATCGCGATAGTTTTCTGTGTGATAGTCAATCGCTACAGCTTCGAGTGTTTGCCCCATGTTTTGCCTCTTTAAATATCCCTGCTCAATAAAAGTTAATCTCTTGCTATTTTATGCTAAGTGGACTATGCAATAAAATTAAAACCCATAAAGGTGCGATCAAGCTTTGTAGTCAACACCTTGTCTAAGTTTTAGTTTTTTATACGCCAAAGCGTTAAACTGAAGAGTGTCCCTCAACTCGTGGTTATGGCAAGTTTTCTGTTAGAAGTTGGTACTGAAGAGCTACCTGCTAGCTTTATTGTTGATGCTTTGCGCCAATGGCAAGAGCGCATCCCCAAGAATTTAGATGAACACCAACTAACTACGAGTAAGGTCAGTGTCTATGGTACACCTCGCCGTTTGGCTGTACTTATCGAGGGTTTGCCGACACAACAAAGCGATCGCAGTCTTGAGATTAAGGGGCCAGCAGTTGGCTCAGCCTTTGTAAATGGCGATCCTCAAGGTGAGCCAACTAAGGCTTTGTTGGGTTTTGCCAAGTCTAAAAGTATAGATTTACAAAATATTGTTATTAAAGAGACGGATAAGGGCGCGTTTGTATTTGCTAATCAGCAAATTATTGGTCGTGAGACAGCGGATATCTTGCAAGAATTAGCCCCGACTTGGATTACAGGTTTGGAAGGTAAGCGTTTGATGCGTTGGGGACATGGTGATCTCAAGTTTCCCCGTCCGATCCGTTGGTTGGTGTCATTATTTAATTCCAAGCTGTTGCCGATCGCTTTAGAAAATGTGCAGAGCGATCGCCTCAGTCAAGGGCATCGCGTATTGCATCCGCGATCGGTAGTGATTGACACTGCCAAAGATTATGTCGAGACTCTGCGCGAAGCTTTTGTTTTAGTCGATGGCAAAGAACGCCAAAAGCATATTCTTACCCAAATTCATAGCATTGTGGAATTATTTGGTGGTAAAGCGGAAATTTCTGAGGATTTATTAGAAGAAGTTACTTACTTAGTGGAATTTCCCACCGCCGTCATTGGTGAATTTGAGCGTGAGTTTTTAGAACTGCCGCAGCCAGTAATTAAGACCGAAATGGTCAGTCATCAGCGCTACTTCCCTGTGCATTCGAGCAAAAATCCTGATCAATTATTGCCACGATTTATCACGATTTCCAATGGTGACCCCGATAAATCACGTTTGATTGCGGCGGGCAATGGTCGCGTTATTAGAGCGCGGCTTTCCGACGGTAAATTTTTCTACGATAGCGATCGCGCCGTACATTTAGAAACTTTCTTGCCACTACTAGAAAAAGTCACATTCCAAGCCCAACTTGGCTCGGTTGCGGAGAAAGTAGATAGGATTAGGGCGATCGCTAAATCCGTAAGTGCCTCAATTGCCAATTTAGAAATCACTGAAGCCGATCATGCGCTGATCGATCGCACTGCTCAACTTGCCAAAGCCGATCTAGTTACGCAGATGGTTAAGGAATTCCCTGAACTGCAAGGACAAATGGGCTATTACTATGCCCTCTCCAGTAATGAACCTGTGGCGGTGGCGACGGGCATTCGTGAGCATTATCAACCCAAAGGTGCATGCGACACTTTGCCCACAACCTTAACGGGGCAGATTATCGCCATTAGCGATCGCATTGATACCCTCGTCGGAATTTTCGGCTTAGGTATTGTTCCCACAGGCTCCTCTGATCCATTTGCATTGCGCCGCGCCGCCACTGGTGTTGTCCAAATTGCATGGGAAAGCGGTTTTGCCCTTGATTTGCCCAAACTTTTGCAGGAGGCGATCGCCATTTATGCCGAGAAAAATTTACTAGCGCAACCTGCGGAAACTGTCCTTGAAAATCTTTATAAATGGTTTAAGCAACGCTACGAGACGATTTTGGCGGATCAGGGCATTGAATACGATCTTGTGAATGCAGTTTCAGGTACTGAGGATCTCGCCTATACCTTGCAAGGTTTAAGTAATCTCACGCGTATCAAAGAACGCGCCCACTTCCTGCAAAAATCCCGTGATGGGGCAACCCTTAGCGCCATTTATGAGCCAATTGTGAGAGCTTCTCGCCTTGCGGTTCAGGGTGATCTCGATAGCGTGACCGTTGACGTGAAAGCTGTAATCAAGCCTGAAACCTTAACCGAACCAGCAGAACAGGACTTGTATCAGGCGATCGCCGCTTTACCCAGTCAGCCTAGTGATGAGCAGTTGATGGAGGGTATTAAGGCGATCGCCCCAATTCTAGCCAAGTTCTTTGATGATGTGCTGGTCATGGCTGAAGATCCACAAGTACGTCAAAACCGCCTGAATCTGCTAGGTATTATCCGCAACTACAGCCGCAAACTCGCTGACTTTAGTGCCATCCTGAAGTAAAAAACAAAAAGGGACGCAAAGCGTCCCTTTTTGTTTTACAGCAATTGATGATGCGGTGATGATTCATCATCGAAAAAAAACTTAAAATCAAACAAATTATTTACCAATCTGGAAACTTTGTTGAAATTTAGCAAAAACTTAATTTAACGTGAGTTCGAGATAAGCTACAAAATTTTAAAAGCCAAAACAGTAAAAGCCTCGCGAAGCGAGGCTTTTACTGTTTTGGCTCCTAGAGAGGGTTCGCGCTGCGAACCCTCTCTAGGAGCTAGTTTGAAATTAACCCGAACTGAGGTTAATTTATAGCAATTACCGATCAAACGAACCACAAGGAAATTTTTGAAAGCGTTGCGTTGCAAGGCTTTCAAAAATTTCCTTGGTTTGGGTTTGAGCGCAAAGCGCTGTAAGAATCTTTTCTTCAATCCAAAGGCTACCCATTGCGCCGCCCTTTATAATATGTACAGTTCACAATTAATTAGAAACAACCCCCCAACTATAAATAATGCGTGTTTTACTCGTCTATCCGTTATTTCCAAAAAGCTTTTGGTCGTTTGAGAAAACACTGGAATTAGTTGGTTTTAAGGCTCAGCTTCCGCCCCTTGGTATGGTTACTGTTGCTGCGATCTTGCCCCAAACTTGGGAATTTAAGTTAGTTGATCGCAATGTGCGAGATATCACCGAAGCCGAGTGGGAATGGGCTGAAGTGGTGATCCTCTCAGCAATGATTGTACAGAAAAATGATTTTCTTGCTCAAATTCAAGAGGCGAAAAAGCGCGGTAAATTAGTGGCAGTTGGAGGACCATACCCCACAGCCTTGCCTGAAGAAGCCAAAGTTTCAGGTGCAGATTTCTTAATTCTTGACGAAGGCGAAATTACTTTACCGATGTTTGTGGCGGCTATCGAAAGAGGCGATCGCAAAGGCATTTTGAGAGCCAATGGCGAAAAACCTGCGGTTACAGATACGCCTATCCCACGCTTTGATCTCCTAGAAATGAACCGCTATGCGGAAATGTCTGTACAATTTTCCCGTGGTTGCCCTTTCCAATGTGAATTTTGTGACATCATCGTTCTCTATGGGCGTAAACCGCGTACCAAGACTCCCGCGCAAATCCTTGCTGAGCTGCAACGGCTGTACGATCTCGGTTGGAGACGCAGTATTTTCATGGTTGATGATAACTTTATCGGCAACAAGCGCAACGTGAAGGTGATGCTCCAAGAGCTAAAACCTTGGATGAAGGAACGTAACTATCCCTTCTCCTTTGCCACGGAAGCCTCGGTCGATCTTGCCCAAGACCCTGAAATGATGCAAATGATGGTGGAATGCAACTTTGGTTCGGTATTCCTTGGAATTGAAACTCCTGATACTGATAGCCTTGCTCTCACTAAGAAGTTCCAAAATAATCGCGATCCGCTTTCAGAATCAGTGATTAATATCGCCAAAGCAGGAATTCGAGTAATGGCAGGTTTTATCATCGGCTTTGATGGTGAAAAGAAAGGAGCAGGCGATCGCATTGTTCAATTTGTCGAGCAAACTGCGGTTCCCACGGCTCTTTTTAGTATGCTGCAAGCCTTGCCTGACACAGGGCTATGGCATCGGTTGAATAAAGAAGGGCGAATGATTACCCAGAATAGCAATGGGCATCAAACCACTTTGATGAACTTCATGCCTACTCGTCCTTTAGAAGACATTGCGACAGAGTATGTTCATGCTTTTTGGACTCTTTACGATCCCCTTGTCTTTCTCAATCGCACCTATCGACATTTCTTGATTCTAGGTGAGTCTCAGTACAAGCGCATCAAGCGAGAGAAAACCGATCAGAAGAAGAAAACTGATTGGACTGCGATTAGAGCCTTACTGATCCTCTGCTGGAGACAAGGTTTTGTTCGCAAAACCCGTTTCCAATTCTGGAGCAACCTATTTGACTTGATGAAACGTTATCCAAACGTGGTCACCAGCTATCTCTCGGTTTGCGCCCAAGGTGAGCATTTCCTCGAATATCGTTCGATTGTGCGTGAACAGATCGAGTCTCAACTTGCTGATTATCTTGCCAATCCTCCTGTACTTCAGCCCAAAACGTTAACAACGATTCAACCAGTAGAGAAGGAGCCAGATTTGCAAGAAGTGAAGTAGCGATCGCGCTCTGACATTCTTGTACAGGTAGGGGCTTGGTCTGCAAGCCCCAATCTCTGCTAAGCACTAAAATACTTGGCGATCGGATGATGCACTATTAATGCAGTCGTTGACTGTTCAGGATAGAGTTGTTCACTCTCATCCATGATCAAATCAACACGCTTCGCATCAAGTAAATCCAAAAGCTTGTACTGATCCTGCATATTAGGACAAGCAGGATAGCCGAAACTATAGCGAGAGCCATGATAGCGTTGGGCAAGAATATCTCGGATATTATCGGGATCTTCGGCTCCAAAACCTAACTCATGGCGAATGCGTGTATGTGTCCATTCAGCGATCGCTTCTGCCATCTGCACGGCTAAGCCGTGAAAATAGAGATAATCGGTGTATTGATTAGCCTTAAATAGCCCTTGAGCGAACTCAGTTGCTATATGTCCGACAGTGACTGCTTGCAAAGGCAGTACATCAATAATTCCTGAATCCTTAGGTGAAAAGAAATCGGCAATGCAGAGACGACGCAGAGACTTCTGACGGGGGAATACAAAGGAATTGATCGGCTCTGCTGCTTGAATATTATTGAGATCTTGAGGGTTGTAAACGTAGACTGTATTACCTTCAGCTAATACAGGGAAATAGCCATACACTGAAGTTGGCACTAACAATTTCTCATGGATGACTCGAGCTTTCCAAGTTTCTAAAATTGGGTAGACAGTCTCTTGCAAGAATGCGTCATATTCTTCACGGGATTGATCTTGAGGTTTACGGAACTGCCATTGACCAGCAATGAGAGCTTGCATATCCAGATTCCAGAACAGATCCTCAAAGGGAATATCTTCAGATTGGAGGATTTTAGTTCCCCAGAATGGAGGCGTAGGTCGAGGAATATTTATATCTACAGATTCAGAGCGCTCAATATCGAGATAGCGCTCGGCTAGTAGAGCTTCTTGTTTAGCTTTCTCCTCAGATGCGCTTATCCCATTATCATTAGCGATCGCTAAGTCATCAACGGCTAAACTCTCATCTAAAAATCCCTTAGAGTCCTCCCATTTACCTTCAGCTTTAGCGGGCATGTATTTGTCCATAAAGTTGAGGTCAGAGAAAGCGTCTTTGCCATAGATCACCTTGCCTTGATAGACATTCTGACAATCGGTATAGACAAACTTCGGTGTTAGTGCCGCACCACCCAAAATCACAGGCACAGTAATGCCACGATTATTAAATTCTTGCAGGTTATCCTTCATAAAAGCAGTGGATTTCACCAGCAAACCACTCATGGCGATACAGTCAGCTTTATGCTCTTCGTAGGCTTTGATAATATTCTCAACGGGTTGCTTGATACCAATATTGACAACTTTGTAGCCATTATTGGAGAGAATGATATCGACAAGGTTTTTGCCAATATCATGGACATCGCCTTTCACTGTAGCGATCAGGAATACGCCTTTATTTGAACCTTCGACCTTCTCCATAAACTTCTCTAGGAAGGCAACGGCAGACTTCATAGTTTCCGCAGATTGCAATACAAAGGGAAGTTGCATTTGTCCAGAGCCAAACAGTTCTCCGACTACTTTCATGCCATCAAGGAGATATTTGTTGATGATATCGAGAGGCTCGTATTTCTTGAGGGCTTCAGTGAGCGCGTCATCTAAACCAATGCGATCGCCATCGATAACATGGTTTTTGAGTTGCTCCTCAATGGGAGTATCAGCCTTATCAACCTTGACGCGCTTTGCGGAAACACCTTCAAATAGTTTGGTAAACTCGCCGAGCGGATCGTAAATACAAATATCACCATCAAACTGACGCTCATCATAGATTAACTGTCTCGCTACTTCTTTTTCGCGATCGCCAATCCGATTAAGCGGCACAATCTTACTGGCATTGACGATGGATGAATCCATACCCACTTTCATCGCTTCATGCAAAAACACGGAATTAAGCACCACGCGAGAGGCTGGATTGAGACCAAAGGACACATTGGAAACACCCAGTAACACATGGGTTTCAGGCATTGATTCCTTAATGCGCCGAATAGATTCAATTGTAGCCGCCGCATTCTGGCGATCCTCTTCAATCCCTGTGGAAATTGGTAAAGCGAGAGTATCAAAGAAAATCTCACTAGGTGGCATTCCTAACTCTTCCGTAGCCTGTTTGTAGGCACGGGAAGCGATCGCAAATTTCTTCTCCGCAGTTCGCGCCATCCCCTCTTCATCGATTGTCCCAATGACGATCCCTGCTCCATATTGCTTTGCGAGACTAACGACTTTACAGAAACGTTCTTCACCATCTTCATAATTAGTAGAGTTGAGAATACATTTACCACCTGCAACTTTCAGCCCTGCTTCCATTTTTTCCCATTCGGTGGAGTCCAGCATCAGAGGTAAAGTGACATTGGTCACTAGGCGCGATACCAGTTCATGCATATCGCGCACGCCATCGCGTCCCACATAGTCCACATTCACATCAAGGATATGTGCTCCCTCTTTTACCTGCGATCGCGCGATCGCTACCAACCCATCCCAATCTTCCGCATTCAACAAATCACGAGTTTTTTTAGAGCCACTGGCATTTAATCTCTCGCCGACAATCAGAAAAGAATTATCCTGAATATAGGGTTGAGAACTATAAATAGAAGCTGCTGAAGGGACTATGAGAGGCTCTCTGAGCTTGGGTTTAAGGTTTTTTGCAGCATCCGCCAAAGCCTTAATGTGAGCGGGAGTCGTGCCACAGCAACCACCGATAATTTGAATACCTAAATCTTCAACAAAATGCTGAAGATGTCCTCGCAAGTCTTCAGGAGTGAGTCGATAAAAAGCATGACCGCCTACATTTTCAGGCAAGCCTGCATTGGGAACACAGGATACAGCAAAGGGAGAATGAGCACTTAAATACTGCATATGCTCTTTCATCAAGTCGGGGCCAGTTGCACAGTTCAGTCCTAACACATCAATAGGGTAGGGTTCTAAAATGGTTACTACTGCCGAAATATCGGAGCCAACTAGCATTGTGCCAGTAGTTTCCATCGTCACCGATACCATTACGGGAATTCGAGGTTTGCCCTGCTTAGCTACTTTGGCAAAAAACTCTTCGATCGCATTTAACGCAACTTTAATTTGCAGTACATCCTGACAGGTTTCAACTAGTAGTAAATCTGCACCGCCATCATACAAACCTTCGATTTGTTCGATAAATGACTGCTTCATCGTATCAAAATCGATATGCAGCAAAGTTGGTAACTTGGTGGTTGGGCCGATCGAGCCAGCGACAAAACGTGGTTTTTCAGGGGTCGAAAATTCGGCGGTGACGGACTTAGCTAATTCTGTAGCTTTTTTACTAAGTTCATAGGCGAGATGTCCGAGGTCATACTCATTCAAGACGATTGATGTCCCGCCAAAGGTATCCGTCTCGATTACGTCTGCCCCTGCTGCCAAGAAATCCCGATGTACTTTGGCTACTGCTTCGGGTTTCGTCATCACCAGATACTCGTTGCAACCCTCATACTCTGCACCGCCAAAGTCTTCGGCGGTGAGGTTTTGCACTTGCAAGTTTGTACCCATCGCACCATCAAAAACAATTACGGGGCGATCGCTGCTGTGAAGACGTTCCAGAAACAGACTGGTCATTTAATCTATACCCTAAGCTAACAAAGTGACTCTAGGTATTAATTTTAGCAATATCTCTATGTTTTTTACCTATTTGCGCTTTTGTCTAACTCAGGCTTACTTAGCTACGATTGAGTCGATAGCCCATACTGTGAACTGTCTCAATCAAATCTTCGTTAGCTCCTGCGGCTTTTAACTTTTGGCGGAGACTGCGAATATGCACTTTGACGGTATGCTCTTCTGGGGGTGATTCTAAAGACCAAACATGCTCAATCATCACACTGCGGCTCAAGACTCGCCGACCATTGCGTAGTAATAATTCCAAAAGGGCATACTCCTTTGGGGTTAAATGGATCGGATTTTCACCATAGCCTACTTCACAAGTACTAGGGTTGAGATGTAATTGCCCCCATGCCAAAATTGGTGATGCACTTAGGTTGCCTCGACGCAACGAAGCGCGAATTCGCGCAAAGAGTTTTTGTAAATCCACTGGCTTAACAATGTAGTCATCGGCTCCTACATCTAACCCGTTAATTTCATCATTGATCGTATCGCAGGCGGTGAGCATGAGGATAGGCAAGTTGAAACCGTGCGATCGCAAGCGATGGCAAAGACTTATACCATCTAATTCTGGCAACATCAGATCTAATATCATCAAATCGTAGTCTAGAGACTGAGCTTGATGCCACCCAGATTTTCCATCAGCAGCAATATCCACAACGTAGCGCTCGTCAGTTAACGCTTCTGCCAAGGTTTCGGCAAGGCGGATGTCATCTTCAACTAGAAGAATCCTCATAGAATGGATTTTTTGGGGAGATGCGGTCAAACTTACCTGATTCTACAAAAATTTGTTACCAAAATACGATTCTACCTAGATTAAGCAAATCGATTTATCACAAATTGAGGCTAGCCAATTCAAATAAATGTTACACAATATCAAGATTTATTACCTAGGAACAATCTTTCCGTTTTCTTTACAGTTTCCTAACCAGTTTCCTTACTTTTGATATGGGATTATCAAGGCTCATTGTGAGAAAGGCTTGTGAGAAGTCGCCATATTAATTAATTCAACTCTTAATTCCACAAAATAATCAAAATAATATTTATGTCAATTCCTTTATTAGAATATAAACCCTTATCCCAAAATCAGCGCGTAGATGGTTTTGAAGTCGCAGGTGATGAGCAACCTCGGATTTATAGCACTGACAATTTGCTATCTGGCTTTGAGCTAGATCTCCTAATCAGTGCGGCTTATCGTCAAATCTGTAATGAACAACAGATGTTAGCAAGCCACCGTCAAGTAAACCTAGAGTCTCAATTGCGATCGGGGCAAATTACGGTGAGGGGATTTATTCGCGGCTTAGTATTATCTGACTCCTTCAGACGGTTAACCTTTGACTGCAATAATAACTATCGCTTTGCGGAGATTTGCATTCAGCGAATTCTGGGTCGTAATGTCTATAGTGATCGCGAAAAGATTGCTTGGTCGATTGTGATTGCCACCAAAGGCATCCAAGCTTTTGTGGATGAACTGCTCAATAGCGAAGAATATCTCAATAATTTTGGTGATAGCATCGTTCCCTACCAACGTCGGCGGATCTTGCCTCAGCGCACTAAGGGCGATGTTACCTTTGCTCACATGACAAGGTATGGTGCGGACTATCGCGATCGCTTGCCGAAACAAGTCTTTAAAGGCAATAGAGGCGCTGCTAGATTGGATTATCTGCGTTGGGATTGGCAAAAGACCCCCCCCGCAATTATCGGCAAGATCGGCGCAGGGATTACCTATGCTGGGGCTGGGTTTGTTGGTTTACTGATAATAGCAGTTTTACTTGGGTTGTAGACCTTATAATCTTAAATAATCCTAAAAAAGCCTTGCGTTGCAAGGCTTTTTTAACACTATTTGTGTTTAAGTTAGCGCGTTTGCACTACATCCTTAATTGGGATAGTTGAAAGTATGACCAGTTTGTATGCGATTGGAATTTGCCTTAACTTTCTGCTTGTGTTGATCAGTTATTTCTTCTGGAGCAAAGAGGAGATTCGCCGTCGTCAAACAGAAAAATTATTACGCAAGCAAAGCGATCGCGAAAGACTAGTTACGCAAATTGCCCATCAAATTCGCCAGTCCCTCAATCTCGATCAAGTTCTCGCCACAACCGTTAAAGAAGTTCAACTATTTCTGCAAGCCGATCGCGTCTTAATCTATCGTCTCTGGGACGATGGCACTGGTAGCGCCATTCATGAAACTGTTTTATCGCCCTATCCCAGCATTTTAGGGCAGGTATTTCCCGAAGAAGTTTTTCCTAAGCAATATCATCAGGCCTACTCCTTGGGCAAAGCTCGCTCTATTGGCAATATCGAACAGGCTGATATAGAGTCCTGTCTAGCGGATTTTGTGAAGCAATTTGGAGTTCAAGCAAAGTTAGTCGTACCAATCATTCAGGAAAATCGTCAAAGCGATCATTCACAAAACTCACAGCCCTATCTTTGGGGTCTTTTGATTGCCCATCAATGCGATCTCCCCCGTCAATGGGAAAATTGGGAAGTGGAACTAATGAAGCAACTCGCCACCCAAGTTGCGATCGCCATTCAACAATCAGAACTTTATCGGCAATTACAACATCTCAATACGCAACTAGAAGAGCGTGTCCAACAGCGTACCACTGAACTTGCCACGGTTAATGTGTCCCTAAGAGCAGAAATTTCTGAGCGTCAGCGTACTGAAATCGCTCTACGCCATACCAATGAAACATTACAAGCCCTTGTCAGTGCTTCCCCTCGTGCAATTTTTATGCTGGATTTAGAAGGGAAGGTTAAGATCTGGAATCCAACGGCTGAACAAATGTTTGGGTGGACAGAAGCAGAAGTGATCGATCGCCCTAGTCCAATTCTATTAGACGATCGACTAGAAGATTTGACAACTCTGCAAAGTAGTCTGCTGCAAGGTAAAACCTATACTAGAGTAGAAATGACTCGTCAAAGAAAGGACGGATCGGCGATCGATATTGTCTTCTCAGCAGCACCTCTACTCGATAACAATGGACAAATCAATGGTATCGTGGCGGTGATCGCCGACATCACGGAACAAAAACTGCAAGCTGCACAAGTGCGTTTACTTCAATCGGTTGTAGTCAATACCAATGATGCGATCATCGTCACTGAAGCGGAACCAACTAAGGGGCTAGGACATCGGATTATCTATGTAAATGAAGCATTTACAAGTATTACTGGCTATCAACCCCACGAAGTATTAGGACAAACCCCAAGGATTTTGCAAGGTGTCAAGACCGATCGCGCAGAACTACAGAAAGTCCGTCAAGCTCTATCCGCTTGGGAATCCGTCACAGTTGAAGTAATCAACTATCGCAAAGATGGTTCAGAATTTTGGAACGAGTTTAGTTTAGTGCCTGTGGCTGATGCTAAGGGTTGGTATACCCATTGGATTGCGGTGCAACGCGATACAACTGAGCGCAAAAAAGTCGAGCAGGCGCTGCGCCAAAGTGAAGAACGCTTCCGATCGCTAATCGAAAATGCCTTAGATATCATCATGATTTTGGAGATTAATGGCACAATCAGTTATGTTAGTCCGTCGGTTGTCAAGGTTTTGGGTTATGGTGTTACCGACCTCGTGGGCGCAAATATACAGGGATTTATCCATACCGATGATTGGGCGATCGCAATCGATCACTTGACTAATATCGCATCACAGGAATTACAAATTCCCATTGAATTTCGCCATCGGCACCAAGATGGAACTTGGCGAATTCTGGAAGCTATTAGTCAGCCCTTTGTCGATAGCACCGATGTCATGCAGATGATGGTGAATGCTCGCGATATCACCGAACGAAAACGTCTAGATGAAATTCGGCTTGCCTTGGAACGAGAAAAGGAACTAAGCGCCTTAAAAACAAGATTTTTCTCAATGGCTTCCCATGAGTTTCGCACGCCGTTAAGTACAGCATTAGCAGCAGCGCAAGTTCTCGAAAATTCTCAGCAGGAATGGGACAATACGGAAAAGCGATTACGCAATTTACATCGGATTCAAGATGCGGTGAGGAATATGGTGCAGTTGCTAGATGATATTTTGACCATCAATCGCGCTGAAACGGGTAAACTCGCCTTTAATCCTAAACCCATCGCCCTAGAAGCATATTGCCGTCATTTTATCGAGGAAATGCAACTCAATGCGGGCAATCAACACCAGCTTACGTTTAGTTGTCATGGTAAATCGCAGCACGTATGTCTGGACGAAAAATTATTGCGATCGATGCTCTCTAACTTACTTTCCAATGCGATTAAATATTCGCCGCAGGGTGGCAATATTTCTCTTTCTCTAGAGTTTGGATTAGAATATTTCATGATCAAAGTTCAAGATCAAGGTATTGGGATTTTATGGGAAGATCAAAAGCAATTGTTTGAGCCGTTTCATCGGGGTAAAAATGTCAAGGCAATCTCTGGAACTGGATTAGGTTTAGTTGTTGTCAAAAAATGTGTGGACTTACATCATGGAAATATTACAATCCATAGCGGTGAAGGATTAGGAACAACTTGTATAATTACAATTCCACTAGGAATGATTGCTTTGGAAATTAAGTAGATGGACATAAAGCAACTGCCGAGCAAACGAGCTACAAGAAAAACTTAGAAAGCGTTGCAAAGCAACGCTTTCTAAGTTTTTCTTGGCTTAGGCTTGAGCGCAAAGCGCTGTAAAAGCTAGGCATAAACTAAAAACCAGAGGCTGTTTAAAAGCCTTCATTGCGGGAGTTTTTACAAGCTAAATATAGGATAGAGTCCTCTAATTCGGTGGAATTATTTTGAAATAAAAGTTGTAGAAAGCCTTGTCGGATTTCTAATGGTAAGGTTTGAAATAGGCTATAAAAACCTGTGCTAGTTTGCAAAGATTCTGTAATTTCTGCTTGACTCACAATATTTGTTTCCTTGTCTATACATCCCTATACAAATTATATAGCCATTAATCTTTCTGAGAAAATCAGCGATCGCTATACAAATCAAATCACGTAGGGTGTGTTAGCGTAGCGTAACGCACTCAAACATTTAGCATTTAAGGTGCGTTACATTTCATTAACGCACCCTACTCGATTTGATTAAAGGTGATGTCAAATTATCGAAGACCAGCAATTACAGGCGGAACTTATTTTATTACCCAAGTTACCTATCAGAGAATTCCTTGGCTTTGTAGTGATTTGGGGCGTAAAGCGTTGCGAGAGGCGATCGCTAAAGTTCGCGAGAAATATCCATTTGAAATAAATGCTTTTGTTCTATTGCCTGAGCATTTCCACTGTTTGTGGACTTTACCCGAAGGGGATAAGGATTTTTCGGTGAGATTACGATTAATCAAAACTTACGTCACCAAGCACTATGGCGAGCAATTAGGAATTAATGCAGAAGTTTCGCGATCGCGACAAAAACGACAAGAAAAGAATCTATGGCAGCGTCGTTTTTGGGAGCATCTAATCCGAGATGAGCGAGATTATGCGCTACATTGCGATTATATTCATTACAATCCTGTAAGACATGGATTATGTGTAAAAGCTGAAGATTGGCAATTTTCCAGCATTCATCGTTTTATTGCACAGGGTCAATATCCACCCGATTGGGGAGTCACAGAAATCCCAGAAAAGCCCCAAGACATTTGGGACGAATAACCATTCCCGTAGCGTGTGTTAGCGAAGCGTAACGCACAAACATTTGTTATGTAAAAGTTAGGAAAAGGTTCATTTAATTGACATTAAAAGGGTGCGTTACATTTCATTAACGCACCCTACGCGATCGCACTACAAAGTTACTTGCTATTCAAAATTGATTGTAAATCTGATATTGAGCGCCAAGGTCTTTTTCTGTGAAGCATCCTGTGACAATTCGAGCATACTAAAGCTATATCTTCAACTTTAGTTTCTACTTCTCCTGTGATTTCTGATAAAGGTTTAGTATGATGCGCTTCTATAAAATCTTCTCCTATAGCGCCGTATACCTTCGAGAAAGAGAAACCGCAGACTGAGCAGCATAGCAAAGGATCGCGATCTTTCGCCTTCTTTTTTGCCAAATCGATTACAGCCTTATTTCTTTCTTTTGACCTGTGTAATTGATAAACTTCTTTTCCTTCAGGGAACACTAGTTCATCGTCTTCTTCCTTAAAGGAAGTAGGAGGAGGTACTACACTATCAAAATTTTCAACTAGATGATCGGGAGAAATTACCTTCACTATTGCTTTAGGTAAGTCTGCGTATTTCACACTCCATATATAGTCATTGTTTTGAAGAATCCAGTTTAAAACCTTACGAGGCTGAGAAGTGCCAGTTTTCGGCAAATCAACACCTAGACTGCTCAAGATTCTATTAGCCTCAACCCCAGTCATAGATAGGTTGTCAATACAAGGAATCAACTTTCGGCTACTTACATTAACGATAACTTTTATATCTCGTGTTCTATATCGTCGTAAGAAACTATATTCATAGCCAAACTTAGCAAGATGTGAATTCACACCAAATTTACGCTTTACTTCTTTGTCTCCTTCCACTGTAAGTTGATAATGACCTTCTCCAACTCCCTGCCAAAAGTTGCTTTTCTCTACCACTGTTTGCAATGATTCATCACTTTTGTTTGCTACGTGTGACTGAATAAAGGAAAATAGAGCTAAACGATGAACAGTACTATTTGCTTCAACGCCGTGCAACCATGCGGCATATAAGAGCATTTCCTCGTTACTCATATTTTTAGGAACGCCACTTTGCGGAGATGCTTCTCCCTGAAGCAGTGGAAGATCAAACAAGTTCATAAGTCTTTCCCCAAATGTAATTTGTCGAAATCGCTCCTAGAGTATACCATTCAATGATTTTGAATTTATTTCCTTGTTTACATTTGGATCTGGCTAAGGGACGAGCGGGAAAATAAAGTACCACTAACTTAACGAAACCTCAGATTTCCAGATTTACTTTTTTGGTACATTATTAAATCGCTCGTCCCTAACGACTTCTTAGATCTTCCACATTGCAATTAATTCATTAACAAGCATTTGCAATTGTTTTGTAGGTTCATCAAGATTAGGCAGTTGATAGCCGTGTATGAGGCGATTGCGTACAGTTTGAATTACTCTCACTTGATCAAACTGCTCCATCGAAAGCTCACCTTGAGAATATAAATGATTAATCAAAGAGCTAGCAGGAAAACGTTCTATCGGAATTGCAACTTGCTTAGCTTGACGACGCATAGCCGCTTCCAAAATCCCCCATAAACATAAAAAAGCTACTTCCACTTCTCCGATCGCTAAAAACTTTTGAGCCTGTTTTTGGCGTTGCAACATTTGATCCCAAGTCATTAACTCACTATCATTTTTGGGATCTTCCGAAGAGACATCTTCTCCAGTGATCAATAAAAATCTCCAACCGTGATGCTGAGCTACTATTTCGGCAATTTCTCGATAGCGATCGACTGAGATTTTAGCAATTGAGTTTTTAAGTTCGATTATGCAACCTTCATTCGACCCCTTTCTCGCAATAAGATCTGGACAATAATTTTCCAAGTCAAAAGGAATCAGGGATTTAGAAGGCTCAATTACAACTTCAAATCCTTGTAATCTATATTTTTCTGCGATTCCTTGCAATCTATTTGTTCCTAAAACTTTAGCGTCTAAACCCTTTTCAGCTAATTGAGAATCAACAGTCATAGGTAGTCCTCCAAATAATCACACTACGAAATTGGCGATCGCTACAATTTACACTTTGAAAGGATTGGGGAGCCAAAGTCCTTTTTGATTAAATTGATAATCCTGAAGCCAACGGAGAACATCATCTCCATCTCGAAGTTCTATCCCCATCATTGATAACTGTAATGGATTATATTTTTCCATAGTCTTAAAGTTAGCAGTAGTGACAATCATTCCAAGATGACATCCAAATTTCTCACGCTCAGTCAAAAGAGCGCCGATTACTCGATCAACGACCTCAACGCCAACGCGATTCTTCCACCGCTTGACTTCAATAAAATAACGAATTTTAACTCCAGAAGCATCAGGCTTTCGCATTGCAAGAATATCTGCTGCTGTTTTGGGATTTCGACCGACGAGACATATATCGTCGTAACCCCAACTTGCAAAAAACTCAGCAACAAGATGTTCAAACAATTGCCAAGGTAATTTCCTCAAATCATTTTCATGATTCTTGAGATATGCGATTAAGTAAGGTGTTAACTCTTGCGCTTTTTCAATGACATCTGATACGTCAATAATTGCTATTTCTTGTTCAAACTGCTGTTGACTAAGTATTTCAAGAACTTTCTGCCCTGCTTTTTTGTACTCACGACGAACTGTTGAGTCACTAATGTTAAAAATCCAAGCTACTTCACGAGTTGTTTTCACTCTGCCATCGTCCATTCCAATTCTTAGTCGATAGATATCTTTGGAACGAGGTGGTAACGGCAAGTCTTGTACAATGCACTCTATCTGAGTATTTAGATCATTCGAGTCTATTTTCATAAATTGCTGAGAGATAGAAAAATTTTGTCATTAAGTACTCTAATCGAAACTCAAGTCTTTTCTTTGAGATGAATTTATAGCTAACCTTCAGTTTTCTTGCTACTAAATTTCTGAGTCAAGCCTTCGCCTACTAGCGATAAACCGATCGCCATAAAAGTAATCGCCAAACCAGGGAAAACCGTTGTCCACCAGATATTTTCTCCAGTCGAGAGCGCATCGAGAGCTTGCTTGAGATCATGCCCCCATTCAGGAACATCTTCAGGAATGCCTAAACCCAAAAAGCCTAAACCTGCCAAAGTCAGAATCGCATCAGCAGCATTGAGAGTGAAAATTACGGGTAAGCTTTGGATCACATTAGGAGCGAGATATTTGATTAAAATCGTCTTTGTATCCGCACCGATCGCTTGAGCCGCTTCGATATAAACTTCGGTTTTCGTACTTACGGTTTGGTTGCGAATCACCCGAAAATATTGAGGAATATAGGCAACACTGAGAGCGATCGCCGCATTCCAGACACCAGCACCGACCACAAAAGCGATCGTTAATGAGAGCAATAGACTGGGCAAGGTATACAGCGCATCCATCAGGAATACTAAACCGCGATCCAACCAACCTCCCTTGTATCCGCTTAGCATCCCCAATGGTAAGCCGATCGCTAAGCTAATTACTGTTGAGGCGATCGTTACTTGCCATGCCACACCTGCCCCTGCGATCGTTCTTGTAAATACATCATGCCCCTGTAAATCTGTGCCAAACCAATGTTGTGGGGATGGTGGCTGATGGATCGGATTGCTGAGAAATTCACTGGGATTAGTTAACACTCCTATGGCTTGCAGGAACGGCGCAAGAATCGCCATCAGCAAAAAGACAACGCTAATCACGATACCAATAGACATTAATCGTTGCGATACTGACTGCTTAGGCGATTTCATAGTAGATAAATTAGTTTTTCCTTGATTTGTACTATACCGCGATCGCTAAATCTAGTTAAAATTAGACTCCTAGGATCGTGGGTAAAAGTTATGGACGTAATTCCTGCAATTGATATTTTAGATGGACGCTGCGTTAGGCTCTATCAGGGGGATTATCAACAGTCTGAAGTATTTGGTGAAGACCCTGTAGAGGTTGCTCAACGCTGGTATAGTCAAGGAGCTAAGTATTTGCATGTGGTTGATTTGGATGGAGCCAAGGAAGGTAAGCCCAAAAATTTAAAGGTAATTGAGGCGATCGCCCGTTCAATTCCGATGCGAGTGCAGATGGGTGGAGGCTTACGCGATCGCGAAAGTATCGTGTCAGTGCTGAACTCTGGCGTGAGTCGGGTGATTTTGGGAACGGCGGCTGTGGAGCGTTCGCAACTGATTGCCGATATCTGTGCAGAATTTCCTGAGCAAATCATGATCGGCATCGATGCTCGTGATGGCAAGGTGGCGACCAGAGGCTGGTTGGAAACCTCAGACATAATGGCCGTGGATCTCGCCAAACGGATGACTTCTGTCGGTATCGCAGGAATTATTTACACGGATATTCATCGTGATGGCACGATGCAAGGGCCCAATATCGAAGCGTTACGTCAACTTGCCGAAAATGTTGATGTACCTGTGATCGCGTCAGGTGGGGTTAGTTCGATTACGGATTTACTCAATCTGCTCTCGCTAGAGTCCGTTGGTGTGTCAGGGGCGATCGTCGGTAAAGCGATTTATACAGGAGATATTCAACTTAAAGAAGCGATTCGAGCAGTGGGTAACGGACGTTGGCAAGATGTAATTGATGGATCGGCGATCGCCTAATTAAAAGGCGTTAATATACTTGACACACCAAAGCGCTAAGCCCTCACCCCTAGCCCCTCTCCCGCAGGAGAGGGGAACAAGAAATCTAATATTTCTCCCCTTCTCCTGCGGGAGAAGGGGCTGGGGGATGAGGGGTGCGTCAAGTATATTAACGCCTAATTTAGAGGGGTCGCAAAGCGACTCCTCTAAATTAGCGGGGCAAAATAAAATGCGCCCAGACATCGCCATCCACTCCGCACATGTCGCGCATGTAGTTATAGGGATAGCGCAAACTTTTCCCCTCAGTTTGGCGATAACCTGTGAGGGCATTGCCATAGGGATCATGGACAATGTAGCCAAATTCATCGAAGCCGATGATACAAATGATATGTCCACCGTGGGTGAAGTAGCCACCAATGACGACAGGTCGATTTTCGATGATCTCTTGTTTGATTTGTGCCCATGTGCGAGATGTACTAAAGCCACCCCCAAATCCATAGGCTTGGTACAGCTTTTGCATAACTGAATTGTCAGTACGCGCCTGTCTACCGTAGCGATCGATGATCCATTGATATAGCTCATCCTCTAGTTGTTGGCGCGGATTGCGCGATCGCCTGCCATGAAAAGCCAACACCATCGCGATCGAAGTAACATTGCAGGTCACAAAAGGATCACGGGGGTTATCTAATTGCGAAAAATAGGGAACACCTAAAACCTTGCGCTTGGGCGTAAACTCGATCGCCCTATTGCCTTGCCTGAGATTGACATGCCCTGTAAATACAAACCCAGACTTTCCTAGGGGTGGTACATCTTCGTTTAAGGTGACTTGAAAATGAATATCGGAGAGACTATAGCTTTCAACCCCAAAAATATCGCCTGCGGTGAGAGGTGCTAACTCACTAGCGGCTAACTGGCGCGAATCGATCGGGCGTTTTTTGAATACTGTATTCTGTCTGACGGTCAGAGTTTTCATGTCTGGATCAAAGGCGATCGCTTTGCCATTTTTGGTAATGCTGACATGTCGCTCAAAGAAAAAGCCCACAGTCCCAAGGGGCGGAACCTCAGAGGTAAACTTCACCCGAAAATGACCATTAACCGCAGCATAGCCACTAATCGGATAGGTCGTACCCGCCTTGACCATGATCTTTTGCGAATTGGAAAGTCTGCTGGCATCCTGTGAAGAGGCTTTCAAAAAAGTGTCAGTGATTACCGTGGCGATCGCCCCCTTGATCTGAATATTGCTAACATCATCAGGATCAGCAAAATCGAGGGATTCACCTAATTTTGATAATTCGACATGGGGCAGAAAAAAGAACCCATCTTGTCCTACAGGTGCTAAGGGCTGTGCAAGTTTGACTTTGATATGGTGATCGGCGATCGCATAATTCCCATCCAACATCAACTCTGTTCCCGCCTTCACCGATACCTTCTGAGTAAAAGCCAGAGCCATCGAAGATGCTGTGGAGATTTTAAAAACTGTGTCTTGCTTTACCGTGAGCGTAATCGGTGCAAGTAAATCCACATGCAGCCCATAGAAATAACCAAATTCTCCAACAGGGGCGATCGGTTGCTTTAGTAAAACCTTGATATGTCCATCGACAGCGCCATAACGCAACACTTCAAAGGTTTGTCCAGCCATCACTTCGACCTTTGCATTGGGTGGTAAGGTTGAAGAATCCGCAGGTGAAGTTTTAAAGATCGTCGCTTGTTTGGTAACCAATGAAATTATCGGCTGTTTGACTAAAATATTAACGATTAACTCTGTCAAAAGCTGATTATTTGCACCTATAGCCCGCACCCTCAAAAACGTAGCTGATGCAGTGGGGAAACCTGCCGCAATTTTTGCTTGCCAAGTTCCTGTTGTGGTATTAAGTTGCACCGCAACGGTAGCCTCGTTGGGCAAGGTGACCAGAATCCGTGAAACTTGAGAAAAATCTGCGGTTCCTGCGATCGCAATTTCACGATTGATCTCGATTTCACTAGGTGCTTGGGTAACGGCGATCGCCGCCTTAACTACAACATCAACAGGTAAATCAACAGGTGAATTATTAGAAGCGTCTGTCATTGTTGTTCACTGTTTACTACTGTCTTTATTATCTAACAGCGCTTCGCGCTCAAACCCAAACCAAGAAAATTTTTGAAAGTGTTGCCTTGCAACACTTTCAAAAATTTTCTTGTGGTTCGTTTGCTCGTTAATTGCAAGAGTTAGCAAAACCCAAGAAGCGAGTGGCGGCGCTTCGCGCCGCCACTCGCTTCTTGGGTTTTGGGTTGTAAGAAAAACTTGCTTTGCTATATAAGTTAAAGCCATTTTAGTTAAGTCCTAAAAAGTAAAGGCGGCGTAATGCGCCGCCTTTACTTTTTAGGTTTTGTCTCCCCTTTGCATGAGAAAATAGCACAAACGTCTCTAGAATTAACTAGATAAGAGTATTGTTATGGGCTTTGCTGATTATTCGATCGCTGAGATCGCGGAAGACTACAAACTCACCCTTGAGTCTGTATTTAAATTGTGCGATCGCCTTGGGATCGCATACCAAGATGCTGAAACCAAACTCGCTTTGGAAGACGCAAAAGCGGTAATCATGGCATCCGAAGCCCAAAATTCTAAAATCTCTTCCAAAAATCCCTAAAAAATCTAAAGAGTAATCGCGATCGCAAAATCGCAATAAATCTTTGAGATTAGGTTAAATTCTTTTAGATAAACTTAGATAAATTAAGTTATGTCCGTAATTATGAACAAAAATTCTTTTAAATATTTAGCGGTGGCGATCGCATTTGTAATGCTAGCCTTCCAGCTTTTTACTTCTAGCGTCAGCGCCGCCGATATTCCCATCGAACTGCGTACTGTTCCCCTTAACGAAACTACCAACATTGTCTTGACTCAAAAAGACATTTCTAAGGGCAAGAAATTATTCTCTAATGCCTGTGCTACCTGTCATCTGGGCGGTGCAACTTTTACCAATCCTAACGTTAACCTTTCCCCTGAATCCTTGGCTGGTGCTTATCCAGTACGTAGCAATGTCCTTGGTTTGGTAGATTTCATGAAGAATCCTACAACCTATGATGGTGTAACTGAAATCTACGACGTTCACCCCAGTCTCAAGAGTACGGATATTTTCCCCACCATGCGTGGTCTTACTGACAATGACCTCAAGCTAATTGCAGGTTATATCCTCTACGAACCTAAGGTTAAAGGTATCGGCTGGGGCGGCGGCAAGGTATATTATTAAACTAGAAATCTGTGCTTTTAGTCGAGTCACAGGTTAGTTTCAAAAAGCTGATGCTCTTAGCTTTTCTCTACGTGTTTTAGTTGCTTTAGTTCGAGTCGAGTCGAATTAGTGCAGGTCAAGTTGAATTTTAGTCGGTAGTTAATTATGAATATTTCTTCCTTTGCGAAAAAGCTAGGTCTAGCGATCGCTAGCCTTTTGTTGGTTTTTGGTAGCTTGTTCATGACAGCTTCTCCTGCGGCGGCGGATACCGTCACCGTGAAGATGGGTTCTGATGGTGGTCAGCTTGTTTTTGATCCTAAAGTGGTCACAATCAAAGTTGGCGATACCATCAAATGGGTCAATAACAAAGCTTTCCCTCACAACATTGTGTTTGATGGTCATGAAGAACTTTCTCACAAGAAGTTGGCTCAAAAGCCTAAGGCTGAGCTAGAGTCCACCTTCAACGAAGCTGGTGAGTTCTCTTACTACTGCTCTCCTCACCGTGGTGCTGGTATGGCAGGCAAAGTGGTTGTCCAATAGTTCAACTAATAACTGAGCTTATTTGACAAAAAAGAGGAGCTAACATTGTTTGCTCCTCTTTTTTGTTGGAGTTTATTTGTACAGCGATCGCTTTGAGGTAATTGATGAGGATGGATCATCATCCTATCTAAATGTCATAATTATCAAAGATAGCTTTCCAAAAAATTTCATTCAGCATGAGTAACTGTCTTTGTCTTGCTTGCGATCGCGCAAACTCAATAACAACCAAGTTTTGCACTCAATGTGGCGCTAAGTTGCAAATTCAAGAGCGTTATCGTGCTTTGAAGGTAATTGGACAGGGGGGATTTGGTAAGACTTTCTTGGCTCAGGATGAGTCGAAGCCATCACAGCCGCGTTGTGTGATTAAGCAGTTTGCTTTTGAGGCGATCAATCCTAATGCGAGTCAAGGGACTTTGGATGTCGCCATCAGGTTATTTGAGCAGGAGGCAAAGCGGCTTGATGATTTGGGTAAGCATCCGCAAATTCCTGAACTGCTATCTTTCACAATTCATGAGGGTAAGCAGTACCTCATCCAAGAGTTTATCGATGGTGAGACTTTGGAGCAGGAACTAGCGCGAGTTGGTGCTTTTAGTGAGCAGCAGGTGCGGGATGTGTTGGTGGAGGTGCTGCAAATCTTGGAGTTTGTGCATGGCAAGTCGGTAATTCATCGCGATATTTCGCCAGATAATATCATTCGGCGGCGCGGTGACAAAAAGTTGGTGTTGGTGGATTTTGGGGCGGCTAAGCACGCAACGGCGACGTTATTGGCAAAGACGGGGACGGATCGGGAAGCCGAGTTATGGCGCTCCTGAGCAAATGTTGGGTAAGTCGGTGTTTCAGAGTGATTTGTTTGGGTTGGGTGTGACTTGTTTGCATTTGCTCACGAATGTGGAACCGTTTACGCTCTATGACGTTTTGGAGAATGAATATCAATGGCGACAGTTTTTGAATGGGAAGGTGGTGAGTGGTGAGTTTGGGAAGTTATTGGATCGGATGACTGCATACAGGGTAAAGGAGAGACCCAATTCAGTTACAGAGATTTTGCGAGAGTTGGAGATTAGACAAAAAACAAAAGATTCTTCATTTACAATTCGATCAACTAAAAGGATTGATCAACGTCAAACTAGGGATCGGATTAGGGAACTAAAACGTATAATTGATGGTTTGAGATAACAGTGAAGAGGGTAGAGCATTTGCGTATAGAGATTTCGGTGATAATTCATGAATTGTGGCGCAAATGCTCTACCCCTACAAATCTTAATTTTTAACAATATTCATTTCATGATTAATTTGATGGTTCAAACAATAAAATTCCGTAGGGGCAGAGCATTACCGCCATAATTTATGAATTTTAAGATCCATTTAAATCGGTAATGCTCTGCCCTAAACCTTCGCAAATCAACGACAATCCCTAAACCGCAGGAATAGGCGATCGGTAAAAGCAAAGAGGGTAGAGCATTTGCGTATAGAGATTTCGGTGATAATTTATGAACATCGGCGCAAATGCTCTACCCCTAAATCCCCACAAATTTGAATTTTTCTGTGATATACGTTTGATGATTAATTTCATAATTCAAACAACAAAATCCCGTAGGGGCAGAGCATTACCACCACAATTTATGAATTTTACAATCCATTTAAATCGGTAATGCTCTGCCCTTAACCTTCGCAAATCAACGACAATCCCCAAACCGCAGGGATAAGCGATCGGTAAAAGCAAAGAGGGTAGAGCATTTGCGTATAGAGATTGCAGTGATAATTTATAAATATTGGCGCAAATGCTCAACCCCTTGTATCTAGGAAGAAAAGTAAAGGATAAAATCTTTACTCAAATCCGAAAAAGCAAAAGCAGAGATAAACTCGTTCAACCCCTAGGGACACCAAGCCCGTAATGTAG
>NZ_JAYGIF010000063.1:0-53304 GCF_034931345.1 Pseudanabaena sp. CCNP1317
TTATCCATCAAGCAATCAGTGGTATTAAACTATCCTTGTGAATGCAGGTTTACCCATTAGGCGACCTCTGATACTGTCCAGTCTTTACTGTTGCCACTGTTGAAGCAGAGACGACTCTATCTACATTTCGGGCTTGCTGTCCCTAGGGGCTGCTCGAGTTTATCTCTGCCTTTGCTTGTTGGATCTTAGTAAAGATTTTATCCTTTACTTTTCTTCCTAGATACAAGGGGCTGTGCCCCTGTGCCAGCCCTAGACTTAGATGATCGTAGGAATTCTATTCACGTAACATCAGTGATCACTAAGGCTTCGGACTATTATCTTCTTGGTAGTCTTCAGCCGAATGATTACCGTTTAAAGGGTCGCCATGCAAACCACCTTCATAAAATTCTGCGGCGATCGCTAGTTCACCATGCTTAGGGCGATGCAAGCCTATCTTCATCCGCTCCTCAATTTTCTTGACCACGATATAAAGGATGGGAACGATAAACAAACTTAACAAGGTTGCCACGCACATACCACCCATAACCGCAGTACCGATTGATTGCCGTGCAGCAGCCCCTGCTCCTGTAGCAATTACAAGCGGGAATATACCGATAATTGTGGAGAAAGCAGTCATCAGAATTGGGCGCAACCGTTGCTGCGAAGCTTCGATCGCAGCTTTGGTAATACTCAATCCCTGCTCTTGTAATTGATTAGCAAATTCCACGATCAAAATCGCGTTTTTACTTGCCATACCAATCAGCATCACCAAACCGATTTGGGTATACACATCATTGGCAAAATTAGGATTGAATAGTCCGCGAAACATCACTGCTAAGAGCGCTCCTAAAACCGCAAGCGGTACAGTGAGCATAATGATGGTCGGATCGATGTAATTTTCGTATTGAGCTGCAAGAACTAGGAATACAAATACAACCCCTAAGCCAAAAATAAAGAAGGCGCTACTACCAGAACCAATTTCTTCAAGGGATAATCCTGACCATTCATAGCCAAAACTCTTAGGTAGAACTTCATTAGCAATCTTACCCATAATATCGATCGCTTGTCCAGAACTGACCCCAGGGGCGGTATTGCCAGTAATTTGGACGGAGCGAAACAGATTATAGTGATTGATGATCGAAGGTCCAACAGTTTGGGTGACTGTTACCAAATTACTAAGGGGAATAATCTGTCCTGTTTGCGATCGCACATAGAGTTTATTGATATCGTCAGGATTAGAACGGAACTTAGCATCAGCTTGGACATAGACGCGATAGGTTCGACCAAAGGTATTAAAGTCATTGACATATTGCGAACCAAGTAAAGTTTGTAGAGTGCTGTAGATATCTTGTAAAGAGACTTGTAAAGCATTTGCCTTAATGCGATCGACATCTACGGTTAATTGAGGCGTATTGCCATTGAAATTGGGACGTAATCCTGCCAACATGGGCGGAAGTTTTGGGCTATTTGGGGGATCTGTAAACTTATTTGGATAGATACTCGCACTACCCAATAAAGCACCCATCGTTTGCTCAATTTCTGGGAATCCTTGGTTTGCCTTATCTTGCAACTGAAACTCGAAACCACCATAGTTGCTTAAACCTTGAATTGCTGGTGGCGGAAAGGGAATTACAAAAGCTTCTTGAATGGAAAGTAATTCGGGCAGTAGTCCAAAGGGTTGGGGAACCATACCCCCAATGATACTGTCAGCCGATCGCGATCGCTCTTTCCAAGGCTTTAGCGTGGCAAATACAATCCCATTATTGGGTGTATTACCGCTAAAGCTAAATCCTCCCACGGCAAAGATGTTTTCAATCTCAGGATAAGCAGATTCTCCCTTTTCATCTTTACGGCGCATGATTCCTTCAATATTCTCTAGTACTTTTTCGGTGTAATTGAGGGATACGCCTTCAGGAGCCTGAACGATGGTAATAAAATAGCCCTGATCTTCCTGTGGCAAAAAACCTCTAGGAACGTTTGTATAGACCCAATAGGTCATAAAAAGGGAGATCGCGAACAGAATCATCACGATTCCTTTGATATTAGCTAATTTGGCTATAGACCATTTGTAGCGATCGCGAGTTCCATCAATCACCCAATTCACCCGATCAAAAAACCAATTACTATGCTCTTGTCCTTCCCTCAACAACAAAGCCGCCAAAGTCGGAGAAAGCGTCAGTGCATTAAAAGTGGAAACTGTAATCGAAAAGGCGATCGTCAGCGCAAATTGTTTATACAATTGCCCAGTCGTTCCTGGAAAAAAAGCAACGGGTACAAATACAGCAATTAGTACTAAGGAACTAGCAATAATTGCGCCTTGCAATTCATGCATTGATTCGATCGCCGCTTGGACGGGATTCTCTCCTTTTTCTTGAATGCGTCGCGTAATATCTTCAACCACGACGATCGCGTCATCAACTACCAACCCTGTGGCAAGGGTTAAACCAAAAAGAGTCAGGGTATTGATATTAAAATTGAGGAGTTTGATGAATATAAATGTACCGATTAAAGAAACAGGAATAGCAACAGCAGGAATTAATGTTGAACGCCAATTTTGCAGAAACAAAAAGATAATTAGGATCACTAAGGCGATCGCAATCAGAAGTGAAATAATTACTTCTTCTGTCCCCGCCTCAATGAATGTAGTTGTATCAAAAGCAATCTCATAATTTAGCCCCGGGGGAAAGCTAGGCTTCAATTCTTGTAAAACTTTCTTGACTGCTTTTGCTACATCTAAGGCATTAGCATCAGGCAACTGCGATACGCCTAAGCCAATACCTCTAGTTCCATTAAATCGTAGTGAAGAGCCATAGTTTTCTGCTCCCAATTCCACTCGTCCGACATCTCGCAGCTTAATTGGTGAGCCATCACTAGCAGTTCTAATTACAATTTCCGCAAACTCTTCCGTATTTTCTAATCTTCCATTTGCCGAAATCGAAAGTTGATACTGCTGATCAGGTAAATTGGGCTGCTGTCCAATTTGCCCAACTCCCACCTGTAAGTTTTGCTGCTGAATTGCCGATACCACATCTTGGGCAGTTAGTCCCCTTGCCGACAGGCGATTGGGATCTAGCCAAACACGCATGGCATATTTACGTTCACCAAAGATGATAACGTTGCCAACACCTTTGACCTTTTTAATTGCATCAACAATATAAAGATCGGCATAGTTACTCAAATAGAGATCGTCGTATTCTCCTTTCTCAGCATACACACCGATCGCAAATAGAAATCCCGAAGATTCTTTACTAACTCTTACGCCAGTTTGCTGTACTGGTCCTGGTAACTGAGACTCCACCGTAGAGACACGATTCTGTACATCAACAGCAGCAATATCTTTATCTTTTCCAAGATCGAAGACCAAATCAACAGAACTAGTCCCATTATTGGAACTAGTGGAAGTAATATAGCGGACTCCTTCGATTCCGTTTAATTCTCTTTCAAGAATATTCGTAACTGTAGACTCGACAACTTCTGCATTCGCACCGATATAGTTAGCGGTAACGGTCACCTTGGGCGGTGTAATTTCGGGATATTGGGCTACAGGTAAAATAAATATGCAAGCTGCGCCCAAGAGTGTAATCACAACAGAGCAAACTGTGGCAAATACAGGTCGCCGAATAAAAAAGCTAGAGATTGATAGCAGCATTGGCAAATTTAAGGATCATGAAATTAAGCGAACAAGCCTTGCCACTGACTGCCAGAAACTATAAAGAGAAGAAAAATGTTGTTTCAGGTTGGGGAAATTGCGATAAAAATATTTGGCAATAATAATACACTAGCAATAATTAAAGCAGCGATCGCCGCAATTAGCACCGCACCAGCCGCACAATCCTTAGCAATTTTGGCTAACTGATGAAATTCACGCCCCACCGTCAAATCGACTACAGCCTCCAAAGCTGTATTTAGCAACTCCAGTACTAAAACTAAGGAAATCGTCAAACTAATAATCGAACAGGCTATGGCGGATAGGCGAAAATAAAGACTCAGAGATAAGGCGATCGCGCCAATCATCAAATGAATCCGAAAATTTCTCTGAGTACGGAAGGCGTATCCCACACCCTGACCAGCATATTGAAAACTAAGCAGTAAATTCGTGGCAATTTGAAAAGAATCACTACGTTGAGCAGCACTTTGCTCAGATGTATCCAGTTCATCAGTCTTTGTCATTTGCTCGGTTAAAGAAGGCGATTTAAACAAAAATAGTCTTGATAGCGGTAAATCATTGTTCATAGAGATTATTCCCAAGAGACTTTGCCAGCAATTGCCAAAAACTTCAAAGATTTTAACGCTAGAAAATTAGTTTAATCAAATTACGGGCAAAAATACTGAAGTAATTGTTTACTAATTTTTACATTGTCTAAGGATCAATAGGATATAGACAACGCAGAGCACCGACCTTAGCCCAAGTGATCACTTAAATTTCATGGAGTGAAATTAGCTGCAACATCAGGGCTTGTTGCTTTAGCATTACCTCTAAACTGTCATCATCAGGGTGATCCCAGCCTAGTAAATGTAATAAACCATGGGCTGCTAACCATGCGAGTTCATAGGTTAGCGAATGACCACGTTCCTCCGCCTGAAAAATTGCTGTAGGTTGAGAAATAATTATATCTCCCAAATAAGTTGGTTCAATATAACCAGAGTCATCATTGGGAATCTCTGGGATATCGGATTCTAAAGATGCAAAAGACAAAACATCGGTTGGACGATCCTGTTGACGATATTGCAAATTTAACTTTTGAATTGTCATATCATCGGTAATCGCAAGTGATAGCTCATACTCTCCAGCCGCGATCGCCTGTTCAGAAATAAGATAGGTTTCCCATGTGGCAAACCATTCCTGCCATTGCTCTACGGTGATCGGATGGCGATCGGCAACTTCAGGATAGATTTCACAATACAAATCAATACTCAAAGCTCTACAGTCCCATCAGCTAAACTACAAAAAACTACAAAAATCAGCAACTTATGACATTCTCAATTTAAGTACTAATTAAATTTATCCGCAAAAGTTAGTCATCATGCATAGTAACTTTCATCTTTTGTACTAAAGAGTAAATTTAATTTGCTTTCGATAATAAGGTAGACCCTGTGTAAAATTGCGGCTAGTCAACGAAATACATAAATTAAAATCAATTAACTTTTTGTTGTTTAGAGTAAACATAATCAAAGAAACAAATTGGTTTATGAATAGACATCTTTAACTAAAAACTATCAAAGACAAGAATGCAAAAGAATTTATTTGCTTTTACAATTTTCTAGTTTCGATATTCTTAATGTCTTGCTACTTACTTTTCTAAAGTAGGACTTTCATCGACTAGTTTGATTAAGCAGACAACATCAAAAATTTCTAGTGAAAAATGATTGCCAATCCTAGTAAAGCTCCAATCACCCCAAAGACTGTCAGCGAAAAATGAAATAGAGATGTACTACCTTTCTTGACCATATTCTTCATTGCAAGCTTCACAAAACTATCTTGCTCTTTTTGATTGTTGACAGTAGAGACTTGATTGAGTGCTTCACTTCTATTAGTAGTGCTTGAGCTGGAATTAGATGAAGTATTGGAATCGCTATTCATGGGTTAATCGATAATTAGTGGGTTTTCACTCTTAAGTTTAAAGTAATTTTTAAAATATGACCAGTTTTAAATAGTTAGAATTTCTTGCACACAAATTAGTTCAATGCATTAACTAAATGTATTAATTATTTTTAGTTAGCCCTAGCTTTTAGCGATCGCTCAGCGTTGGTAATCGTCAGAAAAATATTTCTGTTTTGGCTGCATCCTCTTAAAGAAAGTTTATCATCAATATTCACAATACCTTATAGAATTAGAGATGTTATCTTTATAGACAAAAGATAAGCATATGCAAAATAATTAATACAAAATAAGTATAAGTAATTTTGCTGTTGTATAGTACAGTTTGCAAAGGCAGAATTTATATGCCTAACATAGTTAACTCAAGGAGAACATTACTATGGCAGTCGAGAAAGTCAACTCTTCCTCTAGTCTAGCGGAAGTTATCGATCGTATTTTGGATAAGGGCATCGTCATTGATGCATGGGTGAGAGTCTCTTTGGTGGGAATCGAACTGTTATCAATTGAAGCTCGTGTTGTTATTGCCTCAGTAGAAACATACCTCAAGTATGCTGAAGCTGTTGGTTTGACAGCATCGGCGGCAGTACCTGCTGCTTAGTAAAGCCTACTCTAGCCAAAAGCTAGCAGTAAGTCACTAAACAATAGATTATTAGCCTACCGACTTCTTTACCTACCCCCTTCACACTAAAAACTATCTTGTCAGTTTCTTGCTGACAAAGCAATAGATTTTTGGCAGGGTAGTTATACGGTGGGAAGGGGGACTCATTCAATGAAACTTGGGGCGTTTTGAAAAGTTTGATTTATTTTGATTTGAAAGAATGAATTTGAGGTTAACGTTATGGCTTCTTTGATGCAAGAATTTGCAGAAGCAAGACAGAGACGGTTACAAGATAGAGCAGATTTTTTGGCTGAACAGCAACTAGCAAGGGAACAGAGAGAAAGGGATTTGCAAGCCCAAGCCGAAGCGACTGAAAAGTATTTAGCTCATGCTGAGCAAACTCGCCTTGCGTGGGAACAAGGTAGACAGGCGATCGCTGAAAATGCCTTAGAATCTCGTAGGGAAGAGATTCAAGATCGGGCGGCTCAAGTATCGGAATACTTGGAGACTCTCAATACTACTCGTACTGAGCAAGCCGTAGAAGATAATGAGCAACGCGCTCAAGAGGTCAGAACTCGTACTTTTAAAACAAAATCGCAACTAAAACATATTCGTAAAGCACGGATTCGTGATGGTCAAGCTAGCCTAGCGCAACGCCAACAACTAGTTCAAGATCGCGCTGCTTTAACGAAAATGCAACTAGAAGATCTGACTAAAACCCGTCTTGATAATGCAACTGTCGATGCACAGCAAAGAGCGCAAGAATTTAGCGATCGCGCAACTAATGTCAAAGTGTCATTAGCGCAAATTGAGTCTAGTCGCCTTGCTGAAGCCGAAGCCCAATCTCTAAAATTAAAGGCTTTTCGTTCTAATCTCACCAATTCAGTTTGGTCAGGCGATCGCGCTACTGTCGTGAACCCACCTGTTGCCAATCCTAGTCAGGAAGACACCACAAGGTCTCCTGATGCCTTAGAAAGTTCTAGTTCCAAACCCAAAAAGAAAAATCCTATATCTGAAAGTGTCGTTGCTTCAGCGCCTGAACCTGCGATCGCCAAACCCATTGAAGTCAAAGAAACCCCTAAACCTGCTGGTAAGATCGAGCAATTTGTAGTTGACTACGTTGCCCAACTATCGACAAGCTCTAGTTTGCTGGAAGTTGTCAATGACCGTGATACGGTCAGAGACTTACTAGCTCAAGGAGCTAACACTCTGAAAGTTGATCCTTCGGATATTCTTAATACCCTGCTGCAAATGGCAGAAGGTTCCTCAACATGACCACTGTTCTCCATGCTAATGCCCGTCAGTTTATTAGTACTGACTTCACCAAGCAAATAGTCCGTAGGGCGCTGCGCTATTTACAATCTGGCTTTGCAATCCATTTGCGTGGCCCTGCTGGTACTGGTAAAACGACATTGGCAATGCATCTTGCGGGTTTAGTTGGTAGACCGATGGTGCTGATCTATGGTGATGAGGATCTGCGATCGTCACAACTGATTGGCTCTAACTCAGGCTATACCCGCAAAAAAGTTGTCGATAACTATATCCACTCAGTTTTAAAAGTTGAAGATGACCTGCGCCAAAGTTGGACAGATTCACGTCTCACCTTGGCGGCTAAAGAAGGCTTTACGTTAATTTACGATGAGTTCAACCGATCGCGCCCAGAAGTAAATAATGTCCTGCTAAGTGCGCTTGAAGAAAAGCTGATTGTTTTACCACCAGATAGTTCTCAATCAGAATATGTACGCGTACACCCAATGTTTCGCGCCATCTTCACCTCAAATCCTGAAGAATATGCTGGAGTACATCCCACTCAGGATGCGCTACTTGATCGGATGATCACGATTAACATTGGCGAAGCCGATGTGGAAACCGAAAAGCAAATTTTGGTAAATCGAGTAGGACTAGATCGCACTCAAGCTCTGAAATTAATTAACTTAATTCGTGGCTTTCGTCGTCAGGTGGAATGTAGTAAAGCTTCAAGCTTACGAGCTTGTTTACTGATTGGTAAAATATGTCATGAGCATGAGATTCCTGTATCTGGCAAAGATGAGGACTTTCGAGATCTTTGCTTTGATGTCCTAATTTCTCGCTATGGTGATGGTAAGCCTGCATCAGAACTCGGACTCGCTAAATTATTGGATCAAATACCTTAATGTCTCAAGCGCTGAAACCTCAAGCAATCAAAACTAGCACAACTGGCTCTTCCCTTGCGGATATTCTGGAAAGAGTATTAGATAAGGGGATTGTCATTGCTGGTGATATTACGGTGTCCGTGGGCAGTGTTGAGTTACTGAGTATCAGAATTCGTTTGCTAGTTGCTTCTGTTGATAAAGCGAAGGAAATAGGTATTAACTGGTGGGAGTCTGACCCCTATTTGTCTTCAAGAACTCAAGAGTTACTAGCCTCTAATCAGCAATTGCTAGAGCGAGTGAATCTTCTAGAACGAGAGTTAGCTGCCTCTAGGCAACTGACCAATTAAAGTGATTTGCGCTTAACCCCAATCCATAAAAGACCTTGAAATACTTGCTACAGCAATCAAAGGTTTACTTTGGACATAAAACCCAAAACCCAAGTAGCGGCGCTTTGCGCCGCTACTTGGGTTTTGGGTTTTGATCTATCCTATAGCAATCCTAAATGGGTTGTGAGAGTGCGCCCCTTTGGGGCGCACTCTCACAACCCTCTAAATCTTACAAATCATTTAGGATTGCTATAAATCAAGCTTTCAAGGTTTTTATGGCTCGTTTACTCAGCAATTGCTGTAATACTAATTCACAAAAGTGTGCCAACACTTTTGTGAATTAAAAGCCAACCCCAGCAAGGATTTTCAAAACAGAAAATGGCTACGCCATTTTCTGTTTTGGTATACATAGAGTAACAGCGCTAAGTGCTGCCACCATGTTTTGGGATTGCGATCAAGCTTCTTACGAACTTTTACGAGATGCTTTCAGTTGATCGTCAATGCGACGCAAAACACCATTAATAAACCGATAACCATCCTCACTACTGTAGCGCTTAGCAAGTTCGATCGCCTCATCGATCGCCACTTTACTAGCCACGCTCATAAACATCATTTCCGCAGTCGCAATCCGCAAAATGTCTTTGTCTACCTGAGCAAGGCGATCAATTTGCCAGTTAACTAAAGCGCTACTGATAGTTTCATCAATTTGAGATCGCTTACTATTTACAGTTTTCAGAATATCAATCGTATAGTTACGCACTTCGGAGCGTTGTGACAATACTAGGGTTACAGGAAATTCTAAAGCTGCGCCAATATTGTTAATTGCGTTTTTAGTTAGCTCGATCGCTTCACGTACCATGCCTTCAACGGCTTGGATATCTTGTCGAATATCGCCAGTACGGGTTTCGCTAGCGGATACACGCTCTTGACCTCGTTGTAACTCAGCGCTGGCGGTTTGTAATAATTCTTTGGTTTCATCGTGCAGCGATCGCACAACTGCTGTCACAATGTCATCTAAGGTTTTTGTTTCTAGCTTTTGGGGTTGGCTAGGTAATTGATTGATACTAAACAGTGCGAGTTCGCGGGCGATGTGGCGGGGTTGCATAGGAGGAGATAAAATTAAGCCAATTGAACATCGTATCATTCTCTTTACGCACTAAAACCTATAAAAAATGACTCAGACTTTTACAGCCACACTTCATCATCACGGACAAACCTTTACTGTATCTGTCCCCGAAGACCAAGCCATTCTTGATGCCGCGATCGCTGCGGGTGTGGATTTACCATGCTCTTGCTATGCGGGTGTCTGCACCACCTGTGCTGCTCAAATTGTGAAGGGACAAGTCGATCAAAGCCAAGGCATGGGTATCGGTGGTATGGGTGAAGAGCTAGACGCTAAGGGCTATATTCTTCTATGCGTATCACACCCCAAGTCCGATGTCGAAATTTACACTGACAAAGAACAAGACGTATACGCAATTCGGTTTGGACATAGCTCCTAGAATTTAAGCAATCGAGCGCATAGCGCTCGATTGCTTCAGCGCATCGATTAGCAAGATTTTGCTTTGCTTGTTTCTAAAAATTGATGAGGTAATTAACCCATGCCAGTAAATACTTTTGCTTAACTCCATCAACAAATTGCAATAGCAACGTAAGTTTTGCCTAGGAGCTAAACCCAAAAAGATGAGTGGCGGCACGAAGCGCCGCCACTCATCTAGATCCTAAAACTTACATTGCTATAGTGCTAGCGTTCTATTAGAAACTAGCTTGCAAACCAATCCTATAGGTTAAGCCTGGTTGATAAATGCGGTTAGTCTTTTCATAGCTATTGTCAGTCAGATTTTCTAGATTCACAGTCAAGGCTACATTTTTATACAATGGAACCTTAGCACTAAAATCTAGGCTCAGATAGGCTGGCGAAAAGTCAGTAGCTCTCTGTCCTGCTGTGCCTTGAGCAAAAATAGCCCGTCTAGAGCCACTGTAATAGTTGAAAAATAGATTTGCCTGCCAACCATTAGAGTCATAGCTAACTCCTAGCTTCCCAACAGAGTAGGGCACTGTCGCTAGTTGTAATCCCACCTCAGAGGTGGTTCTACTGCTAGTAATCTTGGCATCGGTGTAGGTGTAGTTGACAAATGATGAGAACTCTGGAGAAATTTTCCATTTAATTCCAGCCTCAACTCCGTTGGTGTTTACCTGTCCTACATTCTCCCATCGTCCTGCGATGATGCCAATGCGATCGCTTAAACTGCTCCCAAAATAGGTTAACTGAGCCACCACTGCATCCGTTACACTCAAATCAAAGCCAGCAGTATAGGCAACGCCGCGCTCAGGTATGAGATTGGGATTTGCCTGCCAGTTGTGGACTGTATCGAACACAAAAAGCTGATCTAACCCTGGATTGCGCTGAAGTACGGCAAAGCTATTGCGGAAAGCGAGTTCGGGCGTGATGTTCCATCTTGTGCCGAACGTGGGATTGAGATAGCTGCCATAGTCACTGGTGAAATTCTGGCGTAATCCTAGTTCCAATTGGAAATCATCGGTAATTTTCCATGCGTTTAGAGCAAAGAGGGCGACAAGGGAGCGATCGCGATTGACAGTGCCATTAAATCCCACAAGAGCAGGCAGGGAGCTAAGTACATCGCCACGGATGGAGTCAGTTTTAACGTCAAATCCCCATGTGAGTTTGTTATTTGCGGTAAGTTGCCATTGATGCTCGACACGACCACTTAAAGCCCTTGAGTCCAAAGCGCCGCTACGAAAAAAAGCTGTTGCACCTGCTGGACCGTAGGTATTGAAAAAGTCTTGATTGAAGGCGATCGTGGTTTTTAAGATGGAATCATCACCTTCGCCCAATTTACTAGTTAAAGTTGCGCCAATATTTAACAAATCATGATCGAGGCGATCGCGTTGGAGTGGGAACCCAAAGTAAAGCAATCCGCGCCGACTTGCAGACTTATAAGCATCGATACTAAAGGAATTACGGGCATCAATGGGAGCTTCGACACTGCCATAAAAGTTATCAATGCGTGAGTCGCCGTTGAAGAGTCTGCCATCAGCAGGATTGCGATTAGCTGCCCCAATCGGTACAGGATAATTATTGTCCGTTGAGAAGCGCTCATAACCGAATCGGAAGTTGACCCCATCTAAGGTTCCCCCATAACCAATCCGATAGCGTTGATAGCCGTAGGAGCCTAGTTCGATGTTGGCTGTTGCTTTGAGTGGTTGTGGTGCTTTTTGGGTGACCAGATTAATGACACCGCCAAAGGCTTCGGAACCGTAGAGGGTGGCGCTAGTGCCGCCCGTTAATTCCACGCGCTCGATCGCATCAACGGGAATACTATTGAGATCGGTTCCGCCGTGATAGGTGCTGACATTACTGCCAAAGGAACGCCCATTGATTTGAAATGTGGATTGGTTAATGGAAAAACCACGCAAAAAAGTCCCTGTATGAATATCTGCACCAAAGCCATAGTCATTGATCGCAAACCCTGGTAAGCTTCGCAATAGTTCCGCCGCAGTGCTAGGATTTTGCTTTTGAATCTCTTCTTTAGGAATGATATAGGCGGGGGCGGAGGTGGGGATAAAAGGTGATTTCTTACCTGTTACTTCAATTTCAATTTCATCACTATCAGGTTCATTTTGAGCAACAGTTTCGGGTTTTGTAATAGCACTAGAGTTTAAGTTTGGTTGCAATAAACTAGCACTTTGTTGGGAAGCCTGCGATCGCAATTCGCCAACGGTCAAAATATTATGGTTCTCTGTCTCTAAGGTTTGGTCTGCTTTTGCCAGTTCTGCAAGACTAAAAACAGACATAGCAAAGCTGGGTGCTAAAAATAGCAACTTTATAGATTTCATAGCGATCTCAATTCCTCACAAGTTTAGCTACTAGGCTCAAAAATCCTAGAGAGCAGCAAATTAAAAATCCTATTGTTTGATATTGGCAATAGAAATGTCAAAAGACAGATTGTCAAACAAGTGTATTTTGCATAGCGTTTGCTACATATTGACTCAATACAGCTATTTCTTAGCAGCGATCGCCATTTTTACGCCCTCAATATTCCGAATGCGATCCATGACGGCGATCGCTTTGCCGTGAGAAACATTTTCATCGGCATTAATCACCACGATGTTTTGTTTCTCTTTACTCATTAGCGATCGCACCTGCACTTCTAATTGCTCCAAAGCGATCGGTTGACGATTTAGAAAGAGGTTACCTTGAGCGTCTAAGGTTACAACTACCTTATTCTGAGTTTGAGTTTTGGTAGTTGAAGCTTGAGGTAGGCTGACAGGTAAGCCTTCAGTGCGATTGAGAACGAGGGTTGCGGTAATGAAAAAAGTCAAAATTGCAAACACCACATCGATCATCGGAATAATATTAATTTGAAAAGGAACTTCAGGTTCTTCAGGGAGTCGCATAATCTTCTTTTTGTAAACGATGTTCTGGCTCGTAATAATAACGGCGATAGAGTAGTTCCAACTGACCACCATATTCTTGAATGAGTGCAATTTCCTGCTGATAAAATCCGCGAAATGTGTTAGCAAAAAACAATGTAAAAATTGCAACTACTAGTCCTGCTGCGGTGGAAACTAAAGCTTCACTAATTCCTGCTGTAACGTTGGTGGTACGACTACCGCCAACGTCCCCCAAAGACAGTGAAGCAAAGGAAGTAATTAATCCCAGCACTGTACCTAGTAATCCTAGCAGGGGTGCAAGACTAATAATTGTTTCAAAGGCAGTATTAAAGCGTTTGAGAATTGGTACTTCTGCCTGCGCTTCACTTTCTAGAGCCAGCCGAAACTCTTCGGGATTGGGATACTCTAGTTCCATTGCTGCTAAAAAAATACGAGCGATCGGAAAGTGCAAATTATTTCTTAGTCTGACTAGAGCCGTTTGACGATCGCTTATATAAATATTCAGAACATCTCTCACCAAACGTTTTTGCTTATGTTTAATCGACCACCAAAATTTGATGCGTTCAGATGCAAGTGCTGCTGCTACAATCGAAAAGGCGCTTAGAGGATACATGACAATCCCCCCCGCAACAAAAATTTTTCCAATATCCATACGTTAAGACTAATAAAAGTGCGCTCAGTTGTAAACCTTGGGTTTTATTGCAATGTAAAGCATTGAAGCTATACCAACTCCCAAAAGTGTGATGACTTTTTTGGGCATTAATCACCATATCGCTTTTTTTGACGCAAAGAAAGTTTGACAGTCTGTCAAACTTGACGGTCTCTAAGCAAAACCCTACATTACAAGCATCACTAGTTTTTCATTATGAATGTCAACAAAGAAAAGCCAGAAATGTCTAACTGCTCTGACAATAATTCTGCCAATAATTTTGCAAATCAACAGCGCGATCGCGAATGGAAAGCACTTAAGATCTTCTTAGCAGTAAGTATCCCTTGTTCCGTTGCTTTTCACGTCGCCACATTATCCGCACTCACACAGTTTGGCGGACTAGTTGGCAATTCATCCATTGATCAAACAGAAGAATTATTAGAGTTGCAAATTATTGAAGAAATTAAGGAAACAGTAGAGCCTGAACAGCAACCTGAGCAGGAGATATCGCCAGAGTTTGCTGATAGCTTGCAGGAAGCGATCGCCTATGCACCTGTTGCTAATCTTGATCATCCTAGTCAATCTTCGCAAAATGTAGGTAATCTTGCATCTACAGATATCGATCAATCGTTAGACAGCAAAAATCTTGCTGAAGCAGCAAAAGATATTGTCACCGATCCGAGCAAGGTCTTGTCTAGCGCTAATTCTAGTCCGATCAAAGTTGCACCTAATATGCAAAATTTATTTACAGGCAAAGGTTTGGGCAGCTTGACTCCCAATGGCAATAGCAAAAAAAACACAGGAACAGGGCTAGGTAAAACAGGCGATCGCACTGATGGAAGTGCTTCTAGAAATACTTTAGGCAAAATCGGCACTCCCTTTGGTTTACCAACAGGAAATCCCAACTCCACTAACACAACTAATACGACTAACACAACTAATGCTGCTCCTAACCCTGCAAACCCCACTCATAACTCATCTGGCAAGCAAAGAATTCGTTGTCAAAGCTGTGCAAAGCCCGAATATCCAGTTAATGCCAAAGAGCGTGGTCTAGAAGGTGAAGCCAAGGTTGCTGTTGATGTTGATGCCAATGGCAATGTTATTAATGTTCGTATAGTTAACTCTAGTGGTCATCCTGAACTAGATGAAGCCGCAAAACAAGCTGCTAGGAACTGGAAATTTGATCCTTCCCAAAGTGGCAAAGCCTCAATCCCTGCCAAAATCAATTTTCAAATTGAAAACTCAGATTATGCAAGGAGAAATCAGGAGCAAAGAAGGGTGGAACAAGAGCAAGCCGAGCAGAGACGATCTGAACAGCAGGAAAATAAGCCCAATAATTCCAGTAATACTGCTCCAATCAATAATCCTGTAGACTCTGTACAAGATGCAGCCACTGAGACATCTCAGCCGCCAAAAGCTCCTAACCCTGAATTTGTCGGAGATCCGATCGCTTCGCCTGAACTGATTAAACCTGTGACTATTCCAAATAACTCTCCCAATACTGTTCCTCAAGAATCTTTACAGAATGCCCCCATAGTTAATCCACCAGTTTCCCCAGCACCAGTTGAAACCCCGTCAGTAATTCCTAGAACTCCATCTATCCCACCTGTTGAGGCAAATACACCTGTAATCGAGACTATTCCATCAAAGTAATGTTGAGATATCTCAAACGATTTGAGAGTAAGACATGTGACGCACGCTGCGTGTGCGTCACTGTTTTTTGGATTTACGTCTAGCTACTTATACAGGAAATCCTCAAATTAGCGCATCCTTAATCAGTTGCCGAATGCTTGCAAATCCTCGTTTGAGACGCTCGGGCTGATCGTAAAGTCTGGCAATTAATAGCACCCCTTCTAGCATGGTCAGAATTTGCTCAGCTAGTAAATCTGGATCAATGCGATCGCTTAATTGCTCTTTCCCATCCCGTAACATTTGAGCAAACAAGGCTTGCCATTCATCAAAAACCTGTTGGAGATGCTTCCGAAATGTCTCGTTATATTCGGCTAAATCAACAATTAAGTTCCCTAACAAACATCCTGCACAGTTAATTTCAGAGATATGTTTTGCTTCAATTTTATCAATTGTCAGTATGAGTCGTTGAATCGGATCATCGGTAACTTGAGAAGCTGATAGAAAGGCATTTTCTCTGATTTTGTGCCACTGGAAATCAATCAGCGCATGGGCAAATTCATCCTTTGATTGAAAGTAGTTATAGAAACTGCCCGATGAAGCTTGAGTAGCGGCAAATAACTCTTTTAATCCAGTCGATTGCAAACCCTGACGATGCACAAGATCGATCGCTGAGGTGAGAATATCTTCGCGTGTACGTTTGAGATTTGCCATAAACTAACTGATTTTCATATTAGGCATAGCGTTGAAACTTTTGAGGGGTAGCGGTTTTCATTTTTGCCCTAGGCAAAAATGAAAATCGCTATATTTGTTGAGAGAAGGTTATGTTACCACTTTTTATAGGGTAGGAACTTGCCGTTCATCGTGACTTTGACGCGATCGCCTTTTGGATCTTCCACTTTGTCGATATCGAGGGTGAAATCGATCGCACTCATGATGCCATCACCAAATTTCTCATGGATGATTTCCTTCATGGGATAGCCATAGACCTGCATGATTTCATAGAAGCGATAAATCAATGGATCGGTGGGTACTACTGGTCCTAACCCTTTGCTAGGGTAGGAACTTAGAGCCGTAATAATATCTTCCCCTAGTCCTAATGCTTCAGCAATTTTTGTGGCTTGTTCCACACTGGCGCTATTTTGACCATAAAAAAGCGAAGCAATCCAAACTTCATCTTGACCTAATAGCTTTTCGAGGTCAACAAAGCTCAAGCCTTTGGCTTTTTTGGCGGCTAATAGAGTTTGAGTAAAAGATGGAAATTCAACTGTCATAATGTTTTTGGTATTTCTAGATATTTTGTATTGGGAATGTAAAAAATTTTGCACTGCAAAATTTTTTACATTTTCCTATATTCTTGCGGCTTCAACAGCACGGGTTTCACGCATGAGATGCTCTTCCATTTCCGCTTTGAGATCATGATATCCCGATTGTTGGTCGAGATTTTCACGCGATCGCGGACGAGGGAAAGGCACATCAAGGATTTCATCAATCCCTGCGGCGGGTCCTCGCTTCATCATCACGATTTTATCAGAGAGTAGCAAAGCTTCCTCAATACTATGGGTAATCATCACCACAGTTTTACGTTTCTGTTCCCAAATACGGGCTACTTCATCTTGGAGGAAGCCACGAGTGAGCGCATCAAGTGCTCCAAAGGGTTCATCCATCAATAAAATTTGAGGATCGATCGCAAGGGCGCGAGCAATGCCCACCCTTTGTTTCATTCCACCAGATAGCTCATGGGGATGCTTTTTTTCGGCTCCTCTTAAGCCAACTAGTTCGATATATTCATAGACACGACTTTTGCGATCGGCGAGAGACATTGTAGGATAGACAGTCTCGATCGCAAAGTGTAAGTTCTCCGCAACCGTCAACCAAGGCATCAGTGCATAGTTCTGAAATACGACACCGCGATCAGGACCGGGGGCATGAACTTCTTCACCATCGATTAAAATCGCACCACTAGAGGGACTAGTTAAACCTGCAATCAGATTGAGAAGTGTGGATTTACCACAGCCAGAGGGGCCAATAATCGAGACAAAGGTATTGGGCGCAATGTCAAAATTAATATTTGCTAAAGCTACATAATCCTTAGAAGTACGGTGAGTGAGCTTATTGATCAAGCCACTTCGACCTCGATAAACCATTGAAACATCACAGACAGAAATCTGTGTCTGCTGAGTTGCTACATTTGTAGTTATTTTTTCCATAGAAGAACCAATCATACTTCTCTCCCAAATGAAACCCAATGTTGTAGCAGTCCAAATAGGCGATCGATGATTAAACCGATCGCGCCAATCATCAAAATCGCCGTAATGATGCTAGTAATACTCAAGTTATTCCATTCATTCCAAACGAAGTAACCCACGCCCGTACCACCAATCAGAATTTCCGCAGCCACGATTACTAGCCACGCAATCCCTGCGCTAATTCGCATTCCTGACACAATACTAGGAGCCGCAGCAGGTAAAATCACCTTCGTAATTGTGCGCCAAGGTGAAGCTCCAAGGGTACGGGTCACATCGATATAGGTCGGGTCAACATTACTTACACCGAATTTGGTATTAATCAGAGTCGGCCAGAGACTGGTAATCGCGATTACAAAAATGGCAGTACTTTCGGAATCCTTAATTAGTCCCAAACCAATGGGCAACCAAGCTAGAGGTGAAACTGGTTTGAGGATTTGAATAAATGGATCGACAGCCTTGGAAACCACGGGAAATAGTCCAATCAGAACTCCTGAAGGAATCGCGATCGCTGCACCCACAGTAAAACCAATCGCAACCCGACGTAAGCTGGTAATCAAGTGCCAACCAATGCCGCGATCGTTCGTTCCCTTTACATAGAAAGGATCAGAAATCCATCCCCAGAAGTCACTTAAGGTTTGTGATGCAGATGGCATCAGAGGAGAAAACCAACCGTTAACTGAACCGACTTCCCAAAAGATCAATATCGAGCTAAGGATCAATAGGAATAAAACAAATGCTTGCAGATCTTGATTAGGCAATACGCTCTGAATTATTGCCATGATCGGATTTGAGCGTGGTCGAGATTTGGGCATCGAAGGGGAATAGTCCATAGTTTTCTCTCATTTAGATTAGTACTTGATGTTTCGGTAGTGCTAGCTAAGAAATCTAAGAAACCATCTAAGAATTATCTTCTGCGTTCAACATTGCCAAGAGATCCCCCTCAATCCCCCTTATAAAGGGGGAAGAATTTAAATTCTCCCCCCTTTATAAGGGGGGCTGGGGGGGATCTTTTGGCAATTCTTAAAATAGGTTCTAGATCTTGAACTGCTTAATCTGTTCTTCGATATAGGCTTCAGGCTTAGCAGGATCGAAGGAGTCATACTTCAACTTTTCAGTTCGCTCTGTTTCCGTAGGCGGAGTTTGACCCAACTCTTTTGCTAACTCACGCGCCAGATCGGTCTGATAGATTTGCTCAGCGATAGTGTTGTAATCAGCCTTATCTTTGGGCATTAAGTCCCAACGCACAAACTGCGAAGAAATCCACTTGGCGAAGCTCTTCCAAGGATAGGGATCGAAACCAATGCGATCGGGAACATCTAAAGTATTGCCCTGACCATCCTCAAACTTGCCAGTTAACACTGCTTTTAAGACTGGCTCAGGTTGATTGAGATAGTTCTTTCCTGCGATCGCCTTAGCAATTTCTTCACGATGTTTAGGATCATTGGCATAGCCAGCACCATCAATAATCGCTTTATTAATTGCGCGGTAGGTATTCGGATTGGTATCAATCCATTTTTGGCTAGCCGCAAAAGCACAGCAGGGATGTCCAGCCCAAATATCTTTGGTGAGTAAATGGATAAAGCCAATCTTGTTAAAGACAGAACGTTGGACGACGTTATCAGGTAATAAGAATGCATCAAGCTGTCCCGCCGTCATCTTCGCGATCGCATCAGGTGGTGGAATTACTTGAATCTGCACATCTTTATCAGGATCGAGTCCACCAGCCGCTAAGTAATAGCGCAACAACAAGTTGTGCATTGAGAAGGCAAAGGGAACACCAATACTAAATCCTTTAAAGTCTTTGGCTTCTTTGACTTTGCCCAAGTGCTGATTGGCAACTGAGATCGCTTGACCATTTACATTCTCAATACTGGCAAGCTTTACGGGAAAGGCTGTGGAACCAAGTCCTAAAGACATGGAAATCGGCATAGGTGAAAGCATGTGATAGGCATCTAACTCACCTGCGATCGCGGAATCACGAATGGCAGCCCAGCTAGGCATCTTCACTAGTTCAACCTTCAGACCATACTTAGTATAAAATCCCAATGGTTCCGACATGATAATCGGAGTGGCGCAGGTAATCGGTAAGAAACCAACTTTTAAATTAGGTTTCTCCACTCCCGCAGGTGGGGTATTTGGGGTATTGGTAGTGGCTCTAGATGGAGTCTCAGGAGGAGGAGAAGAAGGACATCCTGTAAGCGTTACCACGGCGGCGGCAGCGGCTACTTTAATGAGAAATTCGCGCCGACGGAAGGTGCTAGATTGCAATGTATCGGTAAAGAACTCCTGTGCTTGAGGACCAAAGGCTGCACTAAAGGCTTCCTCCACACCGCCAGCCATCTTGATCAGGTCATAGCAAATCCGCTTTTGACTCTCAGAAGCATGGGATAATGAACCCTGTTCCAATAGTTGCCACAGGTCTGCTTTCATCGCGTTAGTTTCCCATGACTGCGCCATCAACTGGGCGCGATCGGAGTAGTGACCCATCCGCATCAGGTCATTCACTAATTCCACAGGATCTGTCGGCATTCCTTCCATCACAGACTGATGCTGATCAATATTATGATCACCACCACATGGGCAGGTAGACCATAAATTATTATTTATTTGAGCGGCAGAGTAACTAGAAGTTTGAGCAGAGATTGAGTTATTTCCTATCGCTGAAGCGACCATCTGTTCTATCAGGTGAGATGTCATGATTGGTTACTGTTTGTATTTTCGGGAATAATTCTTAATCAAATGAACGCAATTCTATTAGCCATGAATAGCTAAAGATAAATTTAATTATTAGTAATTTAACAACTTGTTTGTAATTAAATCGGTATAGATATATACGAAAAGTATTACATTATTTGTATGAGGGTGATTTGGAGATTATTTTTTACGCTGACTATTTAAAATTAGATTTTTAATACTAGAAAATCAATAAAATCTACAAATACATAAATTACATATAAATTCCAAATAAATCGTGATAACCTAAAAGCAAAAAAAAACAAGGGGCTTAAGCCCCTTGCCTCTCATATCAAAAAAATTCTGCTTTGTATAATCGACAATTACTATAGTATTGATAAGTAGTTGGGATAAAAAGTAGGATATGTTAGCGATAGCGTAACGCATCAATTGTTTGGAAATGATGCGTTACGCTATCGCTAACATATCCTACAAACTACAAATAATTAAGCCTTTATACTCATAGATTGCTTCATGGCTTTTTAATTTATACCAACTGATTTATAATTTTTTCTCAGAAGAAACTAACAAAATTTGATTTTTAAAATCAAATTTTGTTAGTTTCTTAGAGCATGATTTAGCCTTTTAAATTTTAGCTATATTAATCTTGTAAAAACTAGCTATTTCTAATTAAGACATACTTGCTAATACTTTGCGTAAATGTTTGAGCGCAGGTGTTACCATGGCAACGAAATATGATTCGCGTAAACGGCGATCATACACACTCCCATGCACATAACCGATCGCACCTGCATGGAGCATTAATGATTGCGAAGCTCTAAGTGATAACTCTGAAGCAGTTGCTCTCGATTCAATTACTTCCCGCAAAATTTCCTTGCTAACGATTTCTCGACCATGCCCGATCGCTTCGGCTAAACGATAGGATTTCAAGCGCAAAGTTTCGAGTTCATCTTCCATTTCATCGGGTCGATCATCGAGGTATTGATTAACATGTTGCTTAGTTTTATCAATCCTTCGCATTAAATCAATACAATTTTGAGTTAAGCCTAAGCCCATCCCCACCTGCATTAAGATAAATCCTGCTTTGATATATTCCACATAGCGATCGCATGGAGCCGCTAACACCCAATCATGACTGATAAAAGCATTGCGAAACAGACATCTAAAGGTATTTGTTCCTTCAAGAGCAATAAAATGAACGTCTTGCTTTAATTCTAGTCCTTGCATTCCACCCTGTGCGATCGCCATCAGATAGTCATCAGTTCCTTCTATTTGAGCAGATATCCCAAATAAATGCTTGTCACCAATATTAGAAACCCAAGGTAATGTGCCATTGAGAATATAACCACCTTCACAAGGCTTAGCAATGATTTTGATCTTCTCAATACCCGCAAAATGTTTCATTGGATTAGACAAACCCGTTCCTGACAAAAGTTTGCCCGTTGCAACTTGCGGTAGGATTTGTTCTCTTAGAAAAGAATTGTCAGTATTTTGCAGATACCAAGAGCAAGCATTGTGACACCAAGCCATAAATCCTGTACTAAGGCAAGTTTCCGAAACCATTTCGATCGCCTTTAATGCAGGTAATACACCCCGTCCCGTGCCACCATATTCCGTACTAACGCCCTGACCATAAGCGCCCAGACTACCAATATCACGCAAAAATTCTTCTGGATAAATCCCTTTTAGATCAATGTTAGTAACATCAGGTGCTAATTTTTGAGCGATCGCGTCTTTTAAACTCTGCATTAATGCTGCGTCAGTGAGCAGTTTTTCTTGAGGTTGATTGATTATGGTGTCACTAACCTGCATTGCTTCTTCCCTTTTCTTAAACTTTGTGTGTTTTTTGATTGAACAAAGATATGCTGCGCTAGGCGCAGCATATCTTTCATTTTATGCTAGAGAAACTTCCATATCCACAGGATTACGGAAAGTATTTGCGACTGGGGACCAGTAATTTGCATGTTCTAGAAGTTCAGCAAGTTCTTCCTTAGTTGCATCGGACTCGATATCCACTTTCACCCTCACAGCACTAATACCTAAACGCTTCTTAGATAGATCTCCAATACCCCAAACACCTGTGATATTAATATCGCCTTCGAGATGTAATTCTAATTTGGAAAGCGTAATTCCACGCATGATCGCATTAGCATGAATGCCTACGGACAAACAAGAACCCAGACAAGCAAGCAAAGCTTCGGAGGGGTTAGGAGCAGTATCTTCTCCGAGTAGAGTTGGCGGCTCATCAATGACATGCTCAGGCAAATTACGAACATAGTTCAGGTTGCGAAATTGCCCTTCACAGACAGTCTTTACTTTCAATGTACCGATGACATTGGGGTTAGCTTGTGCTTTAGCCGCTAGTGCCACTAGCCCATCTTTGCTGACAGGACGTAAAGGAGTGATTACGGATGCAGTTGTAGTCATAGTTTTAAATGCTTTATGTCTTTTGATTACTTAGGTAAATAGAACGATCTATACAATTTAATACTATACAACCTCTTGTAAATTCCGTATCTTCGACTACAATATGGAGGTTTATGATCAAATCAAGAAAATTTTGGCATTAATTTCAGATCTTGCACCAGCAACCAAAGAAACAAGAGCTAAAGTTCTTGAAAAGCCAGAAGCTATCCCGCCCGCGTAGCGGGCGGGATAGCTTCTGGCTTTAGGTTTTAATTAACGTGAGTTCGGGATAAGCTACAAAATTTTAGGAGCCAAAACAGTAAAAGCCTCGCAAAGCGAGGCTTTTACTGTTTTGGCTCCTAGAGAGGGTTCGCAGCGCGAACCCTCTCTAGGAGTTAGTTGGAAATTAACCCGAACTGAGGTTATTTAGATAGGTTAAAAAACTTCTTGAAAAAATCCTAGAGTAATACCCGATTAAAATAGTCGGGTATATTTGACGGCAATTAATGCCTGTGTTAGTGTTCATTTCAATAAGCAAAATCAAAAACAAATACCTTTATTGATTCAAAGGGCAACCAAGAACATGACTGCAACGATTGTTTCTCCTTACACCAGTGATCGCGTTGATACATTTAGTAATCTCAAGTGCAAAGAGTGCGGTGCAGAATATGAAGCCAAAGCAATGCATGTTTGCGAATTGTGCTTTGGTCCCCTAGAAGTTGCCTATAACTATGATGCGATCGCCGCTAGAGTCAGCCGTGAAACAATTCAAGCTGGCCCCCTCTCAATCTGGCGCTATCGCGATTTCTTACCAGTCAAGACTGACGACTATATCGATGTGTCCACTGGGATGACTCCTTTGATCAAAGCAAATCGCCTTGCAAAGCGTCTCGGCATCAAAAATCTCTACATCAAAAATGATGCTGTCAACATGCCCACCTTGAGCTTCAAGGATCGCGTAGTTTCTGTAGCCCTCAGCCGTGCCCGTGAACTTGGTTTTACCACCGTTGCTTGTGCTAGTACTGGTAATTTGGCAAATTCGACGGCAGCGATCGCTGCCCATGCGGGCTTAGAGTGTTGTGTGTTCATTCCCTCCGACCTCGAAGCAGGTAAAGTTCTTGGTACAACCATTTACAATCCCAAAGTTTTCTCGGTACATGGTAATTACGACCAAGTAAATCGTCTCTGTTCAGAAGTAGCCAATACTCACGGTTGGGGCTTTGTCAATATCAACCTTCGTCCATATTATTCTGAAGGTTCCAAGACCCTAGCCTATGAGGTTGTGGAGCAACTTGGATGGAAGTTGCCCGATCACATCGTTGCGCCTCTGGCTTCTGGCTCTCTATTCACCAAGATTTACAAAGGCTTCAATGAATTTGTGAAGGTGGGCTTAGTGGATGATAAATCCGTGCGATTCAGTGGCGCACAGGCTGAAGGTTGTTCACCGATCGCTGCTGCTTACAAAGAAGGTCGCGACTTTATCACCCCTGTTAAGCCTAAAACTATCGCCAAGAGCTTAGCGATCGGCAATCCTGCGGATGGTATCTATGCGATCGACATTGCTCACAAGACCAATGGCAATATCGAGTCAGTCAACGATGATGAAATCATCCAAGCCATGAAGTTGCTTGCGGAAACTGAAGGTATCTTCACCGAGACTGCTGGCGGTACGACGATCGCGGTTCTCAAGAAATTAGTGGAAGCTGGCAAAATCGACCCTGAAGAAACAACAGTTGTCTATATCACAGGCAATGGTTTGAAAACTCAAGAAGCAATCCAAGGATATGTTGGCGAGCCTTTCTTGATTGAGCCAAAACTTGACAGTTTCGAGCGTGCGCTAGAGCGTTCACACACATTAGATAAATTAGAATGGCAAACTGTATCCGTATAGTGTTAAGCGTTTTCTAAAAACAAGAGCAGTGCAAAGCACTGTTCTTGTTTTGTATTGAAATATTGAAAAGCTTTTTTATATCCTTCCTTGTCTAGCTTAGTGCCGATCACAGTGATGAGAATAGGAAACAAGCACAGACAAAAATAAACATAAAACACATATTCCATCGCAACTGTTTTAAACGTTGCGAATCAAAAGGATAATCACGAAAATCGAAGGCGTTGCAAAATTCTCCGCGCACACGATAGAGGCGATAATTTAACCCATCAACAGCGGAACCACACATAAAAATCGGTAGTAAAAGAAGTTTTATCAATCCGATTCAGCTTATTGATATCCATCCCTGCATAAACTACGCGCTGCCGCCAAAAGTATTGATCGCCCGACTGGACGATGCTTCCCGATTGGATCTCTTTCGGCAAATTTAGACGTTCGGGATTAGGGATTGGGGTAAATTATTGAGATGCGGAGATCAGTTTATAGTTTTGAAATTGAGCAAGGCGCACAGGCTGATCGCTATTGCGATCGCTATTAAAATAACGTGAGTTCGATATAGCCATTTGCGGCGTGCTTCGCACGCCGCAAATGGCAGAAAATGGTAAGAATCGCTTAGCGATTCTTACCATTTTCTGCTTTCGTCGAACTGACGTTAAAATAGAGTAACCCCGTTAAACCTCTCAGTCCCACCTTGCGATTATTCAGCCCCGCTAAGGCGCTTTCTAAACTGGTGGCGGTTAATTTAGGATTAGCTTTACGAATTGCATTCACTGTGGCGATCGCGGTCTCATAAAACTTCGCTCCTAAATAGGAAGGAGTCTTGTTGTAAGCTTTTTGATAGGCGGATGTAGTCCACCGAATGACACCACGATCAAGATTGTGGTCAGAGCGATCGCCCAGAACCTTACAACTTTCTTACCCATGAAATTACAGCCGTCCTATCTGAAAATTGCTAAGGCATAAATTAAACTGTCTCGCAATCTTATGGCTTTGAGCTACCGTCAAAACACCCAAAAAGAAAAGAGGTCACAAAGTGACCTCTTTTCTTTTGTGATTTTTAAATTGAGGGCGAATGATGGGAATTGAACCCACGAATGGTGGTACCACAAACCACTGCCTTAACCACTTGGCTACACTCGCCATTTAACCGTTATTGATAATACTATTGATTTGTGCATTTACACAAGCCCTTTTTAAAATTTTCTACTAAAACCCAAAAGAGAGTTGCGGTGATTCGCCGCAACTCTCTTTCTATCTACATTAAAAGGCGGCGCTTTGCGCCGCCTTTTACTTTATAAGATTTACTGTAGGATGCGTTAGCCATAGCGTAACGCATCACTATCTATACTTTGACAGTGCGTTACGCTGCGCTAACGCATCTACTACAATAAAGATTTTGGGTTTCCCCGACAGGCTGCAAGACATAAATGGATGTAGACATCATTCTCAGCAAGCGCTATCGCATAGGTCAAACCATTGGCATTAAGCAAGTTGGCGCGATCGCCTTGTCCATCTATCTAGCAGAAAACTTAGAATTACCAATTACACCTAAGCCTTTGTGTGTGATTTATTTCTGGCAAGTTTCAGGAGAAGATTTGCTAAATTATGAAGCGATCGCTACTAAGCTTTATGAAATTGGTCAAAACTATACGCTATCCCCTAGGGTGCAAGCCTTTCTTACAGAAGAAAACAACTACTATCTAGTGCGTGAATATCAGGAAGGATATGAATATCTAGAAGAATTTAGCCGAATAGTTAATGATTTGATCAAATCCAATCCCTACAAGCCAAAAACTTCAGAAGCATCTACCGTTAAAGCCTTACCGATCGCGCAGTCATGGGCAAAGTCACTTGCCAAAATACCAATGACGATTAATCGTCGTCAGCTAATGATCATTGCTAGCTCGGCGATCGCTGGTTTCACCTTAGCGATATTGCTGGAAAAGCTTAAACCTCAACCAGCCCCGATCATCATTGCTGAACCGCGACCATTGCCTCCTGAGCCACCAAAAGATCCAGTCAAAAGAGGTGAGAAAGCCTTTCGTGATGACTTGGGCAATGGTATCTATCTGGAAATGGTGCGGATACCTTCAGGAAGATTTACTCTGGGTTCGCCGCCCAATGAGATGGGTAGACGAGATCATGAATCTCCCCTATCTGAAGTAAATGTACCCGCTTTTTATATGGCAAAATTTGCGGTTACCCAAGAGCTATGGGTGGAAATTATGGGAATTAATCCCGCCTTATTTCGGGAAAATCTGCAATTGCCTGTGGAAAATATCTCTTGGTTAGAATCTCAAGATTTCTGTCGTAAATTAGCAGAGCGTTCACCACATCTCTATCGCTTACCAAGCGAATCAGAATGGGAATATGCCTGTCGTGCTGGCACTAATACGGCTTACCATTTTGGCGATAATCCCGCGCAACTAGGTGATTACGCATGGTTTATGGACAATGCCAACAAGCGATCGCATCCTATCGGTCAGAAAGTCCCAAATCCTTGGGGTCTATACGAAATGCATGGCGGTGTTTGGGAATGGTGTGAGGATGTATGGCACGATAGTTTTAATGGCGCACCCGCCGATGGATCGGCTTGGGTGAATAATGGCTATAGTGGTCGGCGCGTGCGTAAAGGTGGCTCATGGAGCAATGAAGCGCGTCTATGTCGTTCAGCAAGTCGTGAATGGCATTGGCAAGGCGATCGCTATAATGACATCGGCTTTCGTGTGGTTATTTCGGCATTTGACAGCTAATACCAAAACCCAAAACTGCATAGCCGTTTTGGGTTTCTAAAACCATTGCTGGATTTGCTTTCAAAGTATAAAAAAGTGTCGTTACGTTGTTTTAACGTGAGTTCGATATAGCCATTTGCGGCTTGCTTCGTAAGCCGCAAATGGCGAAAAATGGTAAGAATCGCTTAGCGATTCTTACCATTTTTCGCTTTCGTCGAACTGACGTTGTTTTACAGCGCTTTGTGTTCAAACCCAAATCAAGAAAAAAATGAAAGCGTTGCAAAGCAACGCTTTCATTTTTTTTCTTGTGGCTCGTTTGATCGGCAATTGCAGTAATCTAGAGAACGCTAGCTAGCAAAGCCTTTTGAGCATGAAGACGGTTTTCGGCTTCATCCCAAATGCGTGACTGTGAGCCTTCCATTACTTCATCAGTAATCTCTTCACCACGATGGGCAGGTAAACAGTGCAGAGCGATCGCTTGTCGATCGGCTAATGCCATTAGTTCTGCATTTAACTGATAGGGCTGGAAAATGGGAATCCGATCTTCTGCTTCCGACTCTTGCCCCATACTTGCCCATACATCTGTATAAAGGACATGAGCAGCCCGTGATGCTAATTTGGGATCTTCGGTGACAATAACTTCCGAATTTTCAGCTAAAGCTTTGGCTTGAGCGACAATGGTGGGATCGGGCATAAAGTTTTTGGGTGAGGCAATCCGCACATTCATCCCCACAAGAGCGCAGCCAATCATCAGGGAATGCGCCATATTATTACCATCACCGAGATAGGTGAGGGTTAACCCTTTCAAAGAGCCGAAGTTTTCCATCACAGTTAGCAAATCCGCAAGCACTTGGCATGGATGCTCTAAATCACTGAGGGCATTGATAATCGGCATCTTCGAGAATTTGGCAAAGGTTTCTAATTCTGCTTGCTCAAAGGTACGAATCGCCAAAACATCTAAATAGCGATCGAGAACTCTGGCGGTATCTTCTATGGGTTCGCCACGACTAACTTGAGTCACATTTGGATCGAGGTCAATCACATGTCCCCCCAGTTGATGCATGGCGACGGTAAAGCTAACTCGCGTTCTTGTTGAGGCTTTGCGAAACAGCAATCCAAGAGTCTTACGCTGAAAGTCAAACTGGACTTCTCCTGCTTTGAGTTGTTTTGCAAGTGTCAGCAATTCCTGAATTTCGCTTGGTTGCAAATCTGCCAAACTAAGAAGATCGCGTCCCTGAAGGTTTCCCATTGTTGTTAGTTAGAAAAGATCTTGTAATGACTGTATCATCAACTTACAATGCTTTACCCTGATCGAAAATGGCTTTTCTGGGAAAGTAATGCAAAGCAGTGTTTTCCTGAAAAAGCGATGGGTTTAGCGCATCTGCTAAGTGATATCAGCGGTTTTAGACAATGCAATTAAACCTAGTCTCTAGGTGGATCTATGAAGTTAACCTCCTTAAAACTAAATACATTCAAATTTTCTAAGCATTATTACCTTTGGCTATTAGGGGGAATTGCGGGGTTAGTTTTTGGAAGTGAGATTGTAGCTCGACTAGGCGGCGAGATTCTATGGTTTCAAGAGATGGGCTATTTGCCCATGTATTTATTACGGCTCGGAGCACAGATTGGATTAGGAGTTGTGATCTTCGCGATCGCCTTAGGCTATCTCTTCAGAAATTTGCAGATTGCCGAAGCATTGAAATATGACGATCTCCCTAACGAGGCTGAACGGAGACAATCAAAACTACGCAAACGATCAACTCTCCCAAAACAACTAAATAATAAACCACCAATTTCATCCAAATACATACCCACATCTTTTCGATTACGTTGGCTTCTGCCTCTAGTTTTGGGCTTAAGTCTCCTAATTTGCTCACTCCTAATTCATTATGGACAAGTATCACTCCTCCAATGGAAACCATCAGCGCTCCAACCAAGTATTGCCCCGATCGCACCATTACTATTTAGACCCGAACTACTTGGTCAATTGGTAATTCAGATATTTACGGCGAGACTCTCGGCAGTTGTGACTATTGGGGCGGCAATTTCTTTGCTAATTTATCCCAAGTTCTTGCTAAAGGCGATCGCTGTTGTCATTAGTGTGTTTACCGCATGGGTGACTTCACGACAATGGATGCGGATTATTCCTTATTTTCAACCCACTAGTTTTGAGCGAACTGAACCCCTTTTTAATCAAGATCTGAGCTTTTATATATTCAATTTGCCAACCTTGGAAGTTGTGGAATTTGGACTAGTCGGCATTTGTCTATATGGTTTTATCGCAGTTCTCCTCACCTACTTGCTATCAGGAAATAGCCTGAGCGAAGGTAAGTTTATCGGCATTTCCCATGATCAACAGCGCCACCTTTACGGACTCGGCGGTGTGTTGATGGTGGTGATTGGATTTAGTTATTGGCTCAATCGTTACGAGCTTTTATATTCACCGCGTGGGGTTTCCTATGGCGCTAGCTATACGGATACGGTGGTGCAATTGCCTGTCTATACAGGGCTAAGTATGCTTGCCTTTGCGATCGCCATTTACTTAATTTTGCGGTGGATCAGATTTCATCGCCAACCTGTAAGCCGTAAGCCCATAGTATCCGCCTTAGTTGTATATCTGGTAATGGCGATCGGGCTAGGTGTCGGCTTGCCGATCGCCGTACAATCTTTGATTGTGCAACCCAATGAGCTGGCGCGAGAACAGCCCTATATCAAACGTACAATCTCATTCACTCGTGAAGCATTCGGACTCGAAAGTATTAATTCTCAAGTTTTTAATCCACAGGGCAAGTTAACTGAAAAATCCATTCAAAATAATGACTTGACGGTTCGCAATATTCGGCTTTGGGATAAACAACCACTACTTGCCACCAATCGTCAACTTCAACAAATCCGTCTTTACTATAGTTTTCCTGATGCGGATATTGATCGTTATACGATTAATGAAGAGAAGCTATCCAAAACTGCGGCTAGTCAGCAACAGGTACTCATCGCCGCGAGAGAGTTGGACTATACGGCAGTTCCTGAAGAAGCGCAAACTTGGGTAAACCAGCATTTGATTTATACCCATGGCTATGGCTTTACTCTCAGTCCAGTCAATCGCGTCGGTGCAGGGGGATTACCTGAATATTTTATCAAAGATATTGGTGTCACCGAAGGCAGTCCTCTCACCACCTCTAGCGAAGCTGTACGGGAAAGCATTCCGATTGGTGCGCCACGCATTTACTTCGGAGAGAATACTGATACCTATGTGATGACTGGAACCAAGGTTAAGGAACTCGATTATCCTAGCGACAATGATAATGTTTACAACATTTATGATGGCAGGGGTGGAATTCCCGTTGATTCATTTTGGCGACGGATGTTGTTTGCCAAGTATTTGAATGATTGGCGGATGGCAGTAACTCCCGAATTCCTGCCCGAAACTAAGCTACTGTTTCGACGGAATATCATGCAAAGAGTTAAAGCGATCGCTCCTTTTTTACGTTATGACAGCGATCCCTATCTAGTAGCAGCCAAAGCAAGTGCTCAGGCAGAAGATCCTAGCTCTCTCTATTGGATTGTCGATGCTTATACCACCAGCGATCGCTATCCCTATTCTGATACTGGCAATGAAGGAATCAATTACATTCGCAACTCGATTAAAGTTGTGATTGATGCCTATCATGGTCATGTGGATTTCTATATTGCTGATCCTAGTGATCCGATTATCCGCACATGGGCAAGGATTTTTCCTGATTTGTTTAAGCCCCTAAGTGCAATGCCTGAAACCCTGAGTCAGCATTTGCGCTATCCCGTCGATTTATTCTCAATTCAGTCAGAACGCTTGATGACTTATCACATGACCGATGCTCAAGTGTTCTATAACCGTGAAGATCAATGGCAAATTCCCAATGAGGTCTATGGTGATAAACCACGTCTAGTAGAACCCTATTACTTGATTACAAGTTTACCTGAAGTTCCCTTTGAGGAATTTATTCTATTATTACCTTTTACCCCTAAGGAACGGACAAATCTGGTGGCATGGTTGGCGGCGCGGTCAGATGGAGTAAACTATGGCAAGCTTCTGCTATATACATTTCCCAAGCAAATCCTTGTCTATGGACCCGAACAAATTGAAGCCAGAATTAATCAAGATCCCGTAATTTCTCAACAAATTTCGCTCTGGAATCGTCAAGGTTCACGAGTAATTCAAGGTAATCTACTGATCATTCCCATTGAACAATCTCTTTTGTATGTGGAGCCTATCTATTTAGAATCAACTCAAAACAGATTACCGACTCTCGTGCGCGTAATTGTCGCCTACGAAAATCGGATCGTGATGGCGCAAACTTTACAGCAGGCGATCGCTGCTATTTTTAAGCCAGAGGAAGAGATCACACCACCAATCATTCGCCCAGTCGAAACCCCAGCTACACCACCTTAAGAAGATTTGCACCGTGCAAAGCACGGTGCAAATCGCTAGAACTCACTAAAAAAACGTCAGTTCGACGAAAGCGAAAAATGGTAAGAATCGCTTAGCGATTCTTACCATTTTTCGCCATTTGCGGCGTGCGAAGCACGCCGCAAATGGCTATATCGAACTCACATTAAAAAAAGCAGAAGTTGCATAGCTATACCTGTAGTCAGTCTTGTTAGGACATAAAACCCAAATAGTGTGAAGTGGCGCTTTGCGCCACTTCACACTATTTGGGTTTTGATTTGTCCTGATACAGGTGGCTATAGCTATACCTCTACTTTTTTAGATTTTCACGCCAGATTTACGGGCAATCCAGATTTCCCAATTGCGGAGAAAACTTGATCGAGCCTTAAAAATGGTGGCGATCGACGGCTTGAATACAAGCTCTTCACAGGGTGGCTGTACCAAAATCGTAAATAAACCTAAACGATTGCCGACAATGGTATCCGTAAATAAGCGATCGCCCACCATCGCCACTTGCGAAGCTGGTAACTCCATTGCTTCGAGAACTTGACGCACCACACGACGCGATGGTTTTCCCGCTCGACTGCGGTAGGGAAGGTTCAAGCTCTCAGCAACTCTCTGAATGCGACGATCACTAAAATTATTACTCGCTAACCAGATGGGATATTGTGAACGCATTGACTCTACCCAAAGATGAATTTCTTCTGATGCATCGGCTTCATCATCACCGATCAATGTGTTATCCACATCCAAGATTAAACCACGTAACCTATGGGTTTCCATGAGTTGCGGCGTAATCGCGTAAATTGGTGCTGACAAAACTAAGTCAGGAGCAATAAGTTGCCAAGCTTTCACAAATATTTTGAGAATGATAATTAAATAATTAAGAATATCTTACAGCGCTTTGTACTAGAACAGTTGAGCAAGACTCAATTGTTCTAGTAATACCAATTCACGAAAGTGTAGTAACACTTTTGTGAATTAAAAGCCAAACCCAGTAAGGGTTTTAGAATCACAATGGCGTAGCCATTTTGTGATTCAGTATAAAATCTGCAATTAGCGATCGCTAATTGAGCATAGAACCGATTTTTAGTGGTGTGGCTTTGTCGTGTCACCAAAAATCGATTGTTTATCTTACTACGTATCCTTTTGCTATTTAAAAACTAAGTAGCTCACCATAATTAAAACCACGTCAGTTCGACGCAAATGGCTATATCGAACTCACGTTAAAGCTAAAAACCTAGAAAGCTGTCCCGCCCGCGTAACGGGCGGGACAGCTTTCTAGATTTTTAGTTTATTTATACCTAGCTACTTAGCTAAGCGAACCTAGAATGCATTCTTATAAATTTCTTCGTTTACTTTTGCGGAAACAAACAAATCGACAACAGGATGGGGATAGTCAACACCTAGACGAACGTTAAAACGCTTCTGCTCAATTGGTAAAAGCTTCCAAGGTTGATGCACTTTACTAGTCGGAAGATCTGCTAGCTCTGGTAGCCAATGCTTAACGTATTCCCCTAGCGGATCGTAATCCTGCGCTTGCTTATTGATATTAAAGAATCGGAATCCTCTAGCATCATTCCCAATTCCTGCTGTATAGTTCCAATTCCCCCAATTACTGCAAGGATCGTAATCGATCAGTCGAGATTCAAACCATTCCGCTCCCATTCGCCAATCAATACCAAGGTTTTTAGTGAGAAAACTTGCGACATTTTGACGACCACGATTGGACATAAAGCCCGTAGCTGCGAGTTCGCGCATATTTGCATCGACTAAAGGGAAACCTGTATTTCCTGTTTGCCACAGTTCAAAGCGCTTCCAGTCTTGCTTCCAAGGTAAGTCCATATCGCGTAACCCTGAGCGATGGAATAACTTGTTACCATGTTTTACAGCAACGAAGCGGAAATAATCGCGCCATAACAACTCAAAGATTAACCAATAAGTCGAGTCATTAGCAAGGCGATCGCTTTCATATTTCTTAACCTGTTCGTAGATATATCGAGGACTGAGACAACCCAAGGCAAGCCAAGGTGAGAATTTGGAAGAGTCATCAGCATGGAGCATTCCATTGCGAGTTTGCTTATAAACTTGGATGCGATCGCTATTCCAAAAATAATGCTCTAGACGTTTCACCGCTTCAGTTTCACCGCCTTTGAATTGCAATACTGCGAGATCGCAAGGTATCGTTTCTTTCAGTCCTAGATTTTCTAAAGTAGGAATTTCGCCAATATCAACACTTTCGGGTAAGGTGGGAAGATTTTTGGGCATGGGAAAAGCTTCCCGAATTGTGAGATTAGCTTCAACCTGTTTGCGGAAGTTGGTAAAGAGTTCAGGAAGATTAGCAATTTCAAAGGGTAAATCATTTGGATGTAATAACGTACTTCCCCAGAAGCTTTTAAAGTTAACATTCTGTTTTTTGAGAGTAGAACGTAATTTCCTTTCTAGAGTTTTCTCTTCGGTAGTGACTTCTGCATGGTAGTAGATTGAGTTAATTCCCAATTGCTGCGCTAGTTCAGGCAAAATTTGATCGGGATTACCGATGCGGACAATGAGATTAGAATTAAGCGATCGCAAATTTTCTCGTAAATTTGCCACACTCTCGATCAGAAATTTGGCGCGAAATTCACCAGTTTTCTCAAAGCCAAAGTAAGTTTTATCAAAGTGAGCATAATCAAAGCAATAGACAGGAAATATCTGTGCGCCTGTCATTTGAGCATCTTGAGACGCTCGATATAGAGTTTCACAATCATGCGATCGCAAGTCATTGCGGAACCAAACTAAAATATTTTGACTGTTCATACTACTACTATAATCGCGAACTGATAGAAGGGGCGCAAAGCGCCCCCTCTATCAGTTCTAGCGTTCAACAATTTGGAACTGGCGATTTAGTAAGTTCATACTTGCGGAAATAGTCAGACTCATGGCTAGATATACGCCCATGATAATCAAAATTACATTGACAGGTCTTCCCGTCTGATTAATTGTGGTCGAAGCGATGCGATAAATATCGGTATAGCCGATCGCGATCGCTAGGCTAGAATTTTTAGCGATATTCACATACTGACTAGTCAGTGACGGAATGATGACCCGTAATGCTTGGGGTAATACGATTTTTCGCATCGTTTGGAAATTCGTTAATCCCAGCGCTTTAGCGGCTTCCGTTTGTCCTTTGGGAACTGAGAGAATACCCCCACGAACAATTTCAGCGATGAAGGCACTGGAAAACATAGTCAATCCTAAGACTAGAGCGCAAAATTCAGAACTCAGGGTCATTTTTAAAGCGGCGATCGTGATTCCATCTTTGGCAAGCGTGGCAAATCCTAGAGAGATGCGATCGCTAGCGGGTGGAAGTGTTAAAAAGATTGCCGAATACCAGAAAAATAACTGTAACAGTAGGGGCGTATTGCGGAGGACTTCTACATAAACACGGGCTAATTGTTTGAGTAACCAGTTATTTGATAAACGTGATACCCCCACAGTGACACCAACGACAGTTGCCGAGATGATGCTAACGGCGATCGCTTTTAGAGAGTTAAGTAACCCAACCTGTAGGGCTTTGGTATAGCTATCCGAAGCTTTATAGGGAAAAGGGGAGTCGGCAATATCAAAGGAAGCGGGATCGCTGAGAAAGTCAAAACTAATTGCTAGCCCTGAATTTCGCATATTTCTAGCTAGGGTATTCCATGCCAAAATACTACAAGTAATTATGATCGCTAAAAAAATCAACTGAGCGATCGTCCGCCAATTCCAGAAATTCCTTTTGAAACTAGTTTGCCAACTCGTTGCGATCTTCTTATTGCTTACCGTCATTGCTCGGAGCGCTCCTAAATAAACTTTTAATCTAGAGATTTACAGCAATTTACAGCCAAATCAACGCATAAACTTTTTAACTTTTAACTGATTTTACGTGGAAGTTTCTAAGACCCTCACCCCTAGCCCCTCTCCCAAAGGGCGAGGGGAACAAGAATTTTCTGGGTTTTGCTCCCCCTCTCCTCTCTGGGAGAGGAGGCTGGGGGGTGAGGGCAATCCTCATTCCACGTAACATCAGTTTTAAAAAAGTTTACTAGCCCAAGGTCTTGTATGTTAGCTTACATTGCTTTTCTATATAGCAAAGCAAGTTTTGCTTAGGACATAAAACCCAAGAAACGATTGGCGGCGCTCCGCGCCGCCAATCGTTTCTTGGGTTTTAGTTTGTACTCACTCATTAAATTTCGAGCAAATTAACTATAAGAGAAATTTTGAAAGTGGTATTTCGTAAAGCCTTCAAAATTTTGGGGTTGGGATTCGAGCGTAAAGCGATGTAAATATTACACTTGATGAAATTATGAAGCAGATATACTGACCAGTAGATAGTTTTTTTAGGCGTAGGGGTTATGAATCAGAAACTTGGAAAAATGAATGCTCAACAGCTAGAACTATACAAACGAATTCAATCCTTTTCTCTAGATCAACCCCATAGTCAATTATCTTTTAGTAAGCGTCTAGCTAGAGATAATGGCTGGAGCATAAATTACGCTCAGCGCGTAATTGCGGAATACAAAAAGTTCACATTCTTGGCTGTTGTCGCAGGACATCCTGTTACCCCATCAGATCAAATTGACCAAGCTTGGCATCTTCATCTCACCTACACACAATCCTATTGGCAAGAGTTTTGTCCAAATGTTTTGCAAACCCCATTGCATCACAATCCCACACGCGGAGGCGAGTCTGAGCAGATAAAGTTTGACGACTGGTATAGTAGGACTCTAGAAAGTTATAAGCAGTTTTTTGGCAGTAATCCAGCGAGCGACATTTGGCCAGATTCCCAAGAGCGTTTTAGTCGCGATCGCCATTTCGTGAGAATCAACACCCAGCAAAATTGGCTAATTCCTAAACAACCTTGGTTGAGTCCGTCCCGTCTTCCCTATCGACGAATTGTTAGCTTTCTACTTATACTTGTAGTCACATTTGCTACTACTGGCTGTAGCGTTTCACAATTAGCAAGCATGTCAGGTCAAGAATTTTTGGATTTGTACGTTGTTTTATTAGTTGTCGTTCTATTTTTTGCATATCGACTCAGAGCCTATCTATGCTTACCCAATGGAAATCCAAGCCAGAAATCTATCCCTCTAAACCCTTATCAATTGGCTTATCTGAATAGGGGTAAAGATCATGTTATCGATACAGCGATCGCAAGTCTCGCCCATCAAGGATATCTCAGGGTGGATGTATCTTTACGCAAACTTACGTTAGAGAATGAAGACTTGCTAGAAAATTTGTCTGACCCTATAGAAAAGGAAGTTGCTATGGCGATCGCCTTAGATGGATACCTTGATGTTGTCCGTAAGTCCGCAATAAGTACAATCGATACAATTCAAACCCAACTGCTTCAATTTGAACTTCTAGTAAGTGAAGTCCAAGCTTCTAAGGTGCGTACTTACCCCGTCTTCTTGACGTTTCCATTACTAGGATTGGGTATTGCAAGGATATTACTAGGAATATCGCGTGGAAGACCAATTGGGATTTTGCTTTTTATGTGTATAGTTTTAGTCTGCGTCCAGATTCATCTTTACAAGAGTTCTATCCATCGTAGTCGCTATGGAGATAAGATTTTAAAACACCTACATAATAAAGAATCTATCAAAAAATTGGATAGTCAAACTGATTCTCTACCAATGGCATTTGCTCTTTGGGGAACGCTTGCTTTACCAAATGATATGTTTGATGACCTGAAAAAGATATTTATTCCAATTCCTAGTAGTGATAGCTACATTAGTAGTGATAGCGATAGTGGTAGTGGTTGCAGTGGCTGCGGAGGTTGCGGTGGCTGTGGTGGTGGTGATTAATCGTGGCTAAAAGAACTATAAGGCAATTTTGAAAATACTGCTTTGCAACCCTTTCAGAAATTGCTGGGTTTGGTTTGAGTACAAAGCGTTGTATGTATAGCAATCCTAAATAGGTTGAGAGAGTGCGCCCCGAAGGGGCGCACTCTCTCAACCCTCAAAATCATACAACTCATTTAGGAGCGCTATATGATAGTTAAGTATTGTTCATTTTTAGCCCTTAGATTATGTCCAAGCCATCGGTCAAAATAGCTGTAGTTGGAGATGTTCATGATTTATGGCAACCCGTTGAAGACCGCTTAGCTCTTCAGTCTCTAGGAGTTGATCTAGTTCTATTTGTCGGTGATATTGGCAATGAATCAGTGGAAGTTGTAAGGGCGATCGCGAATCTTGATATGCCGAAAGCCGTGATTTTGGGTAATCATGATGCTTGGTACACTGCCTCTGACAATCAGAAAAAGCTCAATAAAAAGAAATGTCCTTACGATCACACTAAAGAAGATCGCGTGCAGCAGCAATTAGATATTTTAGGTAAGCTCCATGTTGGTTATAGTTGGATAGACTTTCCTGAATTAAATCTTTCCGTAGTTGGTGCGCGTCCCTTTAGTTGGGGCAGTTCTAGATGGAAGAAAGCAACATTTTATAGCGATCGCTTTAATGTTAAAAGTTTTGCCGAATCGACGCAACGGATTGTTGAATCTGTAGCCAACACTGCCCATGACAATATAATTTTTTTAGGGCATAATGGACCTTTCGGATTGGGAAGCGAAGAACATTCTATTTGTGGTAAAGATTGGAAAGCTGGTGGTGGGGACTATGGCGATCCAGACTTTGCCGAAGCGATTTCTAAATCCTATCAAATGCTCAAAACAGTTCCTCTAGTTACCTTTGGGCATATGCATCACCATTTACGCCTTAATTCTAAACGGACTCGTGAAGTGCTTGTGACTAACGAAAAGGGAACAGTTTTTCTTAACGCAGCCTGTACACCAAGAATTGTCCAAAGCAATAACGAAGAGTACCGTAACTTTTCCATCGTCACCTTAGAATCTGGCAAGATCACCCAAATATCTCTTGTATGGCTCAATTCGCATTGCCAAGTAGTTAAAGAGAATATTCTGTTGCAACGCACACTTTAGAACCCATTTAAGAATTACTTTCTGCGGTTAAAAGCTCTAAGAGATCCCCCTCAATCCCCCTTAAAAAGACGTGAGTTCGATATAGCCATTTGCGGCGTGCTTCGCACGCCGCAAATGGCGAAAAATGGTAAGAATCGCTTAGCGATTCTTACCATTTTTCGCTTTCGTCGAACTGACGTTAAAAAGGGAGAAGAATTTAATTCTCCCCCCTTTTTAAGGGGGGCTGGGGGGATCTAGACAACTCTTAAATGGTTTTTTAAACCGTTTGCAAGTTTTCCATTGCCATTTGGGCGCAATAACGCATTTCATCAGCCCTGCGCCAAAGTTCTTGACCTGTGTGCAGATGATGATCGTCAAAATTTAGAGTGAAGTAATTTAATTCTTCAATGCCATCGCTGATCGCATTGAGACAGTGATACAGATAGCTGGCAATCCCTGCGGCGGAAGCAGGATTGGGAAAGGCACGGAAGAAAATCTGCGCCTTGGCATAGGAGCCACGACATTCATCAATATAGTCCTCAAAATCTTCCATCAGTCCATCATCGTAAGGATCAGCCGCGAGATCGTCGATCTGCTCGTCTAGACTATCTAAAATTACTTCGAGCATTTCGGTAATCGGCTCGTAAACTTGCTTAAACCAGCGATCAAGCTTCTGATCTTCGTTGAGATGGGTGTCACGCTTGGATGGCGATCGCTTTACTCCCTGTTGAGATACACCATTGGGGGAGTGTTTAATGCCAAGACTGCGATCGTAATGGGCGCGAGATTGGGGATTGCTAAGGACTTCGTAAGCCAGATTGATCGAGGCTATATCATCATGATTATCGAGATGATGATTGCAATCGGGGTGAAATTCTTTGACTAGACCACGGTAAGCGGTTTTGACCTCGGCAGGAGCCGCGCTGTAGCTAATTCTCAGGGTTTTATAATGATTTACTTGTTGAGTGCGATCGCTTGTCCTAGCCATGTCCTTGTGATTAATCTACGTTTGCGGTGATATTTTTTTGTTTTTCATGCCGAATTTTTGAGGATTTCGATGTTGTCGAAATATTATTTCTAAGCAGAGCAAAACTTTTCCTACTAAGCATTTTGTAGGGATATTCTGTGAACGTCAACCACTTGACAGGTAAAAGTAGAGTCATCACTAATTACGGCTTCTACTTTTATAGCTATAGCCACCTGTATCATGACAAATCAAAACCCAAATAGTGTGAGGCGGCGCTTCGCGCCGCCTCACACTATTTGGGTTTTATATCCTAACAAGAATGGCGACAGCTATAAAATAAATGTTGCTAAAGCGATCGCAAGTCTGCTATTGTATCAAAGGATTAAATTTGCTGGTGTAGCTCAGTTGGTAGAGCAACTGATTTGTAATCAGTAGGTCACGAGTTCGAGTCTCGTCCCCAGCTTAACTTTGAATAAAAAAGCACTGCATTGCAGTGCTTTTTTATTCAAAATTTAGGCATGAATTAGGCAAAGATGCCACAAGCTTTGTCGTAATATTGTTGGCGATCCTCTAGTCCGTTATAGCCACCATTCACCCGCAAAGTTACCTCTTTGACCGTTGCCCCGCGATCGCACAAAGCATTCATCTTATTGTTGTCCCACCAAAAACCAGCACTAGTAAATGGATACTTCGACGCAACATAGACAACTCCATCCATCACTTTAGGATCGCCGATCGCCTTACTAAACGCTTGGTAATTAGCGCGTCCCGTAAGCTGAATCACCCCGGCCCCTTTATACTTAGGTCCATCTCCTGGCTTCACGTTGCCCAAATCCGCACGACCTTCATAGTCTGCACCGCTAGCAATTTCCTGTGTATATCGCAAACCACCAGACTCATGGGCAATTTGACTAAGAAAATGTCGTAATCTAGGTGCAGTAGTAATCTTGTACCGAACAAGAGAAGAATTTAAATCTTGCAGTTGGACATCAGTAATTTGTCTACCAAAGAAGGCATCCGCTTGCTTTTTACTGACAATTTGGGGAACATCAGGCTCTAAACCGTCCCAATGTGGCGGAAACACAAAGAAAGTTCCACTGCTAGCCGCCAATATAACTTTTAGGTGTCCATTGTCAGCAGGCTCAAATTTATCAAATCCATAGGTTTTACCAACGGGTACATCAATAGTTTCGTTGGGTTTTGTGAGTTGTGACGAGTCTACTGGACGTATTTTCAGTTTAGTTGCAACCTTAGCCTTCATTATTCCCATATCATGACCACAATGACTAATACAATAATTATCAACTTCTGGGGTTGTTTTTGTAAATGTAAAAATGTTACCCAATTATGATTTTCTAAATCCTTAGAAAAATGTTTCTCCAATAATTTTGTACTAACAACTTTTGTGACAATCTTTCTTATAAGCTCAGGCACTGAAACTGCTTTAGATATCCATTGACGAGACATCCTGTTTAGACTTGATGCATAGCTATACCCACTTATATCAGGACAAATCAAAACCCAAATAGTATGAGGCGGCGCTTTGCGCCGCCTCATACTATTTGGGCTTTATGTTCTCAAAAGAATAGCGACAGTTATAGTACAAGAAATTTTTAAAAATGTTGCTTTGAAACATTTTTAAAAATTTCTTAGGTTTGCAAAAGTGCAAAGCGCTGTACAGTTTACTGATGTTTTAAGTAATACAGAAATATTTTTGAAAGCGGCGCTTTGCGCCACTTTCAAAAATATTTCTAAATTCTAAGTCAGCACAAAGAGCTGTAAGTTATTCGTGATAAATGATGGAAACCCTACAACTTCGATTAACTCAACATCTAGAAAGATTAGTTATAGAACGTAATCCTTACTATGCATCGGCTGGACATTTATTTGCTCGTGAATATATCCGATCGCATTTTGCAAAATTTGGTGAAGTTATCACCCATGATTTTGAAGTCAATGGCAATATTCATCAGAACTTAATTTTGCAGATTGAGTCTAACTCTGCAAAAAAGCGATCGCCTTTGATTATTGGCGCACATTACGATACGGTAGCGGGCTGTGTGGGTGCTGATGATAATGGCTCAGGTGTTGCCGTACTTCTCGAACTCGCTGCATATTTTTCGGCAAATCCTATTAAATATCCCATTCAATTAATTGCCTTTGACATGGAGGAATATGGATTGTTGGGCAGTGTTGCTTATGCTGATAAGCTCAAGCAGGAAAACCAAAAAATACGCCTGATGATTTCCTTGGAGATGTTGGGCTATTGCGATCGCACTCCCAATTCACAGCACTATCCCGCAGGATTAGACAAGTTCTATCCCAATACAGGCGACTTCATTGGACTTATTGGTAGCATTCCCACAATTCCCGATCTGATCCATTTACAGCATCACATGAAATCTGTGGTTTCCTGTGAATGGCTTCCCGCAGGTTGGCGCGGCTTAGCAATACCCGATACTCGCCGCAGCGATCATGCTCCTTTTTGGGATGCTGGCTACAAAGCTTTGATGGTTACCGATACCGCGAATATGCGAAATCCGCATTATCACAAAAGTAGCGATCGGCTAGAAACTCTCGATTTAGAATTTCTCACTCAAGTTTGTCGTGGACTAATCATAGGGGTTGCTAATTTGTCTTAAAAGCTCAACATTTAACTAGGATTTTTTTTAGTTATTTCTCCACGCATTTCATCAACATCAAGGATGCTAATGATCACACCTGTGATGGGGATGGATAGAAAAACCCCAATCAATCCAGCCACTCGCGCCCCCACTAAGAGCGCGAAGAACATAATCACGGGATTAATGTTAATGGAACCTTTCATAATTCGCGGCATGAGTAAGTTCTCTTCTATTTGCTGCAAGATAATGCAACCCACTAAAATCTTCAAACTAAGGAAAATTCCTTGAGGCAAAATAATTAAACAAATCAAACTAATTCCTATCGTTGCACCAATCCCAGGAATTAGGTCAAATGCACCAGCAACAGATGCTAAAACTAGTGGATAGGGAGTGTTTAGTACAATCAATACCACAAATGTAGAGATCCCAAAGAAACCCGACAACAGCAGTCTTCCCCAAAAGAAACCCAGAAAATTCATTTGAATCGCTTTGGTTACATCATGGCGGACATGCGCTGGAAATATTTTCATAATTAGACGCCATAATCTTTTGCCATCCGACAACATAAAAAAGCTAATCACCCCAATCAAAATTATATCTAGTACGTTAAACAGCACATCTTGTAAGGTAGTCAAACCTTTACCAATAACATCTATAGCTTGTTCGCGAAGTTGTCCCTCAAAGGTGCTGAAATCAACTTTAATATTTTGATTCTCCATAAAGGATTGGATTATTTGCAACTGGGCGATCATCGATTCCAAAAGTTTGGGAGCCTGTGCAATTAGTTGCTGTGCTTGAGCAATGACTGCCAATCCTAATGTAGCCGTTAAGCCACCGATGACTAGCAAAGCAATTAAGAATACAACCAATACCGCTATTGATCGCGACATAAACCTCGATATAAATTTAACTGGATAATTCAATAAAAATGCGAGAATGGCGGCAAAAATAAAGATGATTAAAACTGTTGAAAAATATGCCAATACCTGTGCGATCGCCCAAGCAATAGCGAACATTAACAAGTAACGAACGATTTGGGCATTATTGATGTGTTTCCACATCCGATTGTTGTTGCTTTTGGGATCTTCCATTACAGCCTTAAGTAGTTCCATTGTTTATTACAGCGCTTTGCGCTCAAACCCGAACCGAGAGATTTTTTGAAAGTGCTTCGCGCTTAAACACAAACCAAAAAACTTTTGGTTTGTGTTTAAGCGCGAAGTACTGTAAGTCTGTAACTAACCCTAAGTATAACGTGAGTTCGATATAGCCATTTGCGGCGTGCGAAGCACGCCGCAAATGGCGAAAAATGGTAAGAATCGCTAAGCGATTCTTACCATTTTTCGCTTTCATCGAACTGACGTTAAGTATATGTACACAACTACCGTACTTTGTACAAAAATAAACTAGACCTACACTCGTGTCGATAACCTTTAACCTAGTCGCCTAATCAGTTTTCCTCTCATGCGGTTAGCGATCGCGATATAATCAAAGATAGCTAATTTACAAATCTTAAAGATTAACCAGAAATTATTTATGAGTGAAGTTACTAATCCGCTCTTGATTGGCAAAGGCTTACCACCATTTCCAGACATCAAACCAGAACATGTGATTCCTGCCATCACCCAATTGCTTGAAGAAACTAGCGCGGGATTGACTGAACTTGAAGCAAACCTGCAACCTACATGGTCAGGGCTAGTCGAGCCGCTAGAGCATTTGACTGAGCGCATTGGTTGGGGATGGGGTGCGATCGAGCATTTATTAAGTGTAAAAAATAGTGCAGCTTTGCGGGAAGCTCACAAAGTCGTGCAACCCAAGGTCATCGAATTTTTTAACCGATTTAGTCAGAGCCAACCAGTCTATAAGGCTTATAAGGCAATTTACGGATCATCAGAGTGGGACAGTCTCGAACCTGCTCAAAAACGTATCGTTGAAGCTGCCATCCGTGATGCAGAGCTATCAGGCGTTGGTTTGGAAGGTGAAGCCAAAGAGAAGTTTAATGCGATCCAAATGGAACTTGCTGAACTCTCCACTAACTTCTCTAATCATGTGCTTGATGCTACCAAAGAATTTAGTATGACGCTGAACAAACCCGAAGAGATTGAAGGTTTGCCTCCGAGTCTGTTAGCTCAAGCTGCTCAAGCATCTCGTCTAGATGGTGATGATAAAGCCACTCCTGAAGATGGTCCTTGGTGTATCACCCTCGACTACCCCAGCTATGTACCATTTATGCAGCATAGCCGTCGTCGTGATTTGCGAGAGAAGCTCTATCGCGCCTTTGTTAGTCGTGCCGCAAGTGGTGAATTTGACAATTCTCCATTAATCGATCGCATTCTCGAATTGCGTAAACAAAAGGCAAATTTACTCGGCTATTCTACCTATGCAGAATTGAGCCTTGCTCGGAAGATGGCTCCTAATGTTGAAGCAGTTGAGAAACTACTCGAAGAATTGCGTCAATCCAGCTACAATGCAGCTACTGAGGAGTTTGCAGAACTAAAAGAATTTGCTAAGTCTCAAGGCGAAACCATTGAACTCAAACATTGGGATACTTCCTATTGGGCTGAACGTCAGCGCGAAACTAAGTTTAATTTCACTGTAGAAGAATTGCGCCCTTACTTCCCATTACCTCAAGTTCTCGAAGGTTTATTTGCACTAGTTAAGCGTTTGTTCGGAGTTACCGTAGTACCTGCGGATGGCAAAGCCCCGATCTGGCATGAAAGTGTCCGCTTCTTTGAAATTCAGAACGAGAGTAATGAGGCGATCGCTTATTTTTATCTCGATCCCTATAGTCGTCCTGCGGAAAAGCGTGGCGGTGCATGGATGAATGATTGCATCGGACGCGCTAAGGTGACCGAAGAGGGTAAGACTATTACCCGTTTACCTATAGCCTATTTGATTTGTAATCAATCGCCTCCCGTTGATGGCAAGCCCAGCCTCATGACCTTTGGCGAAGTGGAAACTCTCTTCCATGAGTTTGGTCATGGATTGCAACATATGTTGACTAAGGTTGACTATTCAGGAGCATCAGGCATTAATAACGTCGAATGGGATGCTGTTGAACTTCCTAGTCAATTCATGGAAAACTGGTGCTACGATCGCGCTACTTTGTTTGGCATGGCGAAACACTATGAAACAGGCGAAATCCTTCCTGAAAGCTACTTCCAAAAGTTGATTGACTCCAAAAACTACATGAGTGGTTCAGGAATGCTCCGTCAGTTGCATTTCAGCCTTGTCGATATCGAGTTACACCATCGCTATGAAGTCGGCGGCTCGGAAACTCCAATGCAATTGCGATCGCGCCTCTCGGAAACCACAATGGTAATTCCACCCTTGCCAGAAGATAATTTTCTCTGTTCCTTTGGTCATATCTTCGCAGGAGGCTATGCCGCAGGTTATTACAGCTACAAGTGGGCGGAAGTCCTCAGCGCCGATGCCTTTGCAGCTTTTGAGGAAGCAGGATTGGAAAATGAAGAGGCGATCGCTTCAACGGGTAGGCTCTACCGCGATACAGTTTTGGCTCTCGGTGGCAGCAAGCATCCGATGGAAGTATTCAAAACCTTCCGAGGACGTGAACCCAGCACTGCGCCATTACTCCGCCATAGCGGTTTAGCGAAGGTCTAATCTATAATAAAGGCGTTGCATTGCAACGCCTTTATTGTAGGTAAATTGATATTTATGCTAGAAACTGCCTGTGAATTTCTCTCGCAAATAGAAAATTATCCGATTTCAGAAAAGATAGAACAGCAATTAAGAAATAGCGATCGCGCTCTGTTTATCCTTCATGATCAACTAAATCTGGATGTATTTCCCAAAGAATTACTCGCACAAAAGCCATTGTTAATCTTTGTGGAATCCCTGAAATATGCCACATTTATTCCTCACCATAAGCAAAAACTAGTTTATATCCTCAGTTCTCAGAGGCACTTGGCGATCGCCTGTCATCAACAGGGATTTCCCGTACTAAATTTATTTACCGAAGGATTTCATGCCGAGGCGATCGCGAATTTTTTGGCGCAATGTCCTCAGCTTAAGCTTACCTATATGCAGCCATCAGAGTGGGATACGCGATCGCAAATGTTGGCTTTAAATGATCAATTTAGCGATCGCCTCGAAATACTTCCCAATCGCTTTTTTATTGCGGATGCTGAAAAATTTAAGCCGAAAATCAAAAAAGGATATCGCTTAGAGACTTTCTATCGAGAACTTCGTAAGCAAACTGGTTACTTGATGGCAGATGGTAAACCCGTCGGCGGTAATTGGAACTATGACAAAGAGAATCGTAAATCTTTGCCCAAAAATGTTGTGATTCCTACGATTCCTGAAGTCCCACCTGATGCAATTACTCAGGAAGTAATCGAGTTAGTCAAAAACTATTTACCTGATGCTTTTGGAAGACTAGACCAATTTGGTTATGCCGTAACTCGCGATCGCGCCCTAGAACTAGCTCAATTATTCATCGAAACCCGCTTAGCGAATTTTGGAGCTTACGAAGATGCTATCAAAGTCGGCGCACCCTTTTTATTTCATTCTGTGTTGTCGATTTATCTTAACAATGGCTTGCTGTTACCACAGGAACTCTGCGAAATGGCGATCGCCGCCTATGAACAAAACATTGCACCTCTCAACTCTGTGGAGGGTTTTATCCGTCAAATTTTAGGATGGCGCGAATATATTCGCGTTTATTACGAAGCGCAAATGCCCCAAGTGCGAGAGAGTAATTATTTTCAATTTTTTAATAACTTACCGCAACTTTATTGGGATGCAAATACCGATTTACTCTGTCTAAAAGATGCTGTTACTAATGTTCTAAATTATGGCTATTCACATCATATTCAGAGACTGATGGTCTTAAGTAACTTTAGCAATCTCACAAATACAGATCCGCATCAGCTAAATTACTGGTTTTGGCTTGCCTATGTCGATGCCTATGAATGGGTTGAGCTTCCTAATGTTCTGGGTATGTCTACGTTCGCTGATGGTGGTGTACTTGCCTCCAAGCCCTATGTATCAGGGGGGAATTACATTAACAAAATGAGCAATTGCTGCTCCCAATGTACCTATGATGTGAAGCAAAAAACAGGTAGTTCTGCCTGTCCCTTTAATTATCTATATTGGAATTTTGTCGATCAGCATCGTCATAGCTTTATTGAAAATGGCAGGGTGTCACTAATGATTCATGCTTATGAGAACAAACCTGATGAGGAGAAAACAGCCATTAGAGACTCATCAATTCATTTTATAAAAAACCTCAAACACAGCTATTCTAAATAGCTATAATTTGCAATAATTATTAAATTATTGCAAGGTTTCTTTATAAAAAATTAGTTTTTTAGTATGAGTTAATCATCATTTGAAATCATGATATAGCAATGAAAATTTTGCTTAGGATATAAAACCCAAACAAATAAAGTTGGCGCTTTGCGCCAACTTTATTTGTTTGGGTTTTAATTTGTCCTAGCTATCTCTTTCATTGATATAGATATCTTGTCATCTAGACTATCTAGAGATCCTAAATGAGTTGTATGATTTTTAGTGTTGTGAGAGTAAGCCCCAAAGGGGCTTACTCTCACAACATATTTAGGATTGCTATAGCTATGTAGTAAGTATAGAGGTAACTCAAAAATAACTAAATAACCTATCTATAACTTTCCTATAACTTCTATAACTTTATTATCCCGTCTTTCTCCTGATTTCTAAATAAATATGGATTTACAAATGTCATGTAAAATGCTAAGTTTTAATTTTAACTTGAGAGTATTCTAAATTTATTAAGCATACTCAATTACATTTAATCTTACATGCTATTCATTGTGACTTCTGATGGAAATGGATGTCGAATATACAGAATCTATACTGAAATCTCCTTTTACTAGCCAAGAGCATTTCTGGAAGCAGTTTCTAAAAGGATTCAATGCAAGCACATTTTTATTCGGTGATTCTATAAAGTCTAAGGATTATCTTTCAGTATTTGACTATCAGGAGGTTAGTACTTGTCTTAATGAATCTTCAACTTCAATTTTTAATCGGTTTATTCAAGAGCAAAATCTAGAAGTCTCTTCAGTATTGCAAGGGGGATGGGCATTGCTCCTGCATCATTACAGTGGTGAAGATGATATTATTTTTGGCTTTCAGACTGCCCAAACTTCTCTAATAGCAAGTGATAAAGAGAGTAAAAGTCAACTCATACCTATTCGCATCAAAATTGAGCCTGATAAATTAGTTGTACCTTGGTTACTTCAGGTTCAAGAATATTGGAAAATCACCCAAACATATTCTCAAGTATCGCTAAATCAAATTCAAGCATGGAGTGATATTCCTTCTGATATATCAATGTTTGAGACTGGAATTATATTTGGGAATCTTGAGCAAGCGATTGCACTATCTGATTTGCCGATTACTATTGGGATAAAAATAGAGCCGCAATTGACATTGCTAATTAGATACGATCGCAACCGTTTTCAAGAAGCTGCAATTAATCGTCTTTTGGGGCATTTGCAAACCTTGATAGAAAGTCTGGTCACGAATCCTGAGCAGAAACTTGCAAGTTTGCCAATGTTAACCACTGCCGAGCGTCATCAGATTTTGATTGAATGGAACAATACTCAAGTAACCTATCCTTCAGACCAAACAATTCATCAAATCTTTGCGGAGCAGGTAGCAAAATCTCCTGACAAGATTGCCTTAATCCTGCCATCTCTCAATGCAGAAGATCCAATAAGACTAACTTATAAAGAATTAGACAGGCGTGCGAATATTCTTGCCTGTGAGCTACAGCGTCTTGGAGTAGGCTCAGAGACATTTGTGGCGATGTGTATAGAAAGATCGATTGAGACGATTGTCGCTATTATCGGAATTCTCAAAGCAGGTGGAGTTTACGTTCCTCTTGATCCAGCTTATCCGCAAGAGCGACTTGCTTTTATGCTTGAGGATACTCAAGCACCAGTACTAATTACGCAGTCACATCTACGCGATCGCCTACCTCCTACTCAATCACATATTATCTGTCTAGAAACAGATTGGGGTAAGGAAATCACCGAAAGTATTCCAGAAGCAACAAAGGTCAATGCTGATAGCTTGGCATATATTAACTATACCTCTGGCTCTACAGGTCGTCCCAAGGGAGTTGCCATTCCGCACCGAGCTGTTTCCAGACTAGTATTTGGTACTAGTTTTACAGAGCTAGATGGCAATCAAACTTTATTACAACTAGCACCTATTTCCTTTGATGCTGCTACTTTAGAGATTTGGGGAGCGTTGCTGCATGGTGGTTGCTGTGTTTTATTCCCCAGTGATGGCATTCCCGATCCCCAAGACTTGAAAACAGTTATTCAAACTTACGGGGTTACCACCATGTGGCTGACTGCCGCATTATTTAACACGATCATTGCGGAATCTCCTGAATCTCTTTTAGGAGTGAAAGAACTACTCACGGGTGGTGAGGCGCTCTCTCCGAGCTTTATTCGGCTGGCGCAAAAACATCTTCCTGAGACACAACTAATTAATGGATATGGTCCTACGGAAAATACGACCTTCACTTGCTGCTACCGCATTCCTCGACCATTGGGCGATCAAGTGACATCAGTTCCCATTGGTAGACCGATCGCTAATACTCAGGTTTATATTCTCGATACTCATGGTGAGCCTGTTCCCATTGGTGTATTGGGAGAACTTCATGTTGGTGGGGCGGGACTAGCGCGTGAGTATATCAATCGTCCCGATCTAACTGCTGAGAAATTTATTCCCGATCCATTTAGTGCTGATTCTCCAAAACGGCTCTATAAAACAGGCGATCGAGTACGATGGCTGCCAGATGGCACGATTGAGTTTGTTGAAAGGCTTGATAATCAAGTAAAAATTCGTGGGTTCCGTATTGAATTAGGTGAAATTGAGGCAGCTTTAAGCCATCATGAAAGCGTGCGGGATGCTGTAGTGATTGTGCGTGAGGACATTGTGGGCAGTAAGCGGCTGGTTGCTTACATAACACCAAAATCTGAGCAATCACCCAACATCAATCTAATTAAGTCTTATTTGCAAGATCAATTAGCTGATTACATGATTCCTGCGGCGATTATCGTCTTAGACAAAATCCCACTTACGCCTAATGGGAAAGCGGATCGTCGTGCTTTACCAGCACCTGTCTCTATAGGAGTTGGGGATAACTTTATTGCACCCAATAGCCCTAAAGAACGGATACTTGCCGAAATCTGGTGTGGTGTTCTGGGATTAGAACAGGTTGGGATTGAAGACAATTTCTTTGACATCGGCGGCACTTCGCTGCTGGGCTTACAGATGGTTACTAGAGTCCAAAAACAGCTAGGTTCTGAATTCCGTGCTGTTAAGCTTTATCAATATCCCACCATTCGCACATTTGCCCAGTACCTCGATCGCGAAGAACACAAACAGTTAGAGCAACCACAACAAAAAAATAAACAACGCGATCGCCTTCTCCAAAAAGCACCAAAGATTAACTCTGATGGCATCGCAATTATTGGTATGGTTGGGCGTTTCCCAGGCGCGGATACTGTCGAAGCCCTGTGGCAAAATCTCTGTAATGGGATAGAGTCCTGCACTACTTTTACTGATGCAGAAATCGATCCAAGTGTTGATGTCGAATTACGTACTGACCCTAACTATGTTCGTGTAAGAGGCATCATTGATGGAGCCGAAACCTTTGAAGCAAGTTTCTTTGGAATTAGTCCCAGAGAAGCCGAAGTTCTTGACCCACAGGCAAGAGTATTTCTAGAGTTAGCTTATACAGCTTTGGAAAATGCGGGCTATATGCCTGAATCCTACGATGGTGCGATCGGGTTATATGCTGGTTCTGGTCAAAATACATACTTTGAGCATCACATCTGCGGTCGTCCTGAAATAATCAACCGACTGGGTGAGTTTCAGACGATGCTAGCGAACGAGAAGGACTTTGTAACTACGCGTACCTCCTACAAATTGGGGCTAACTGGTCCTAGTCTTAGTATTAATACCGCCTGCTCAACCTCTCTAGTTGCGATAATCCAAGCATTTCAGGGATTAATGAGTAATCAATGTGATATTGCCCTAGCGGGGGGTATTTCCATTACCACACCCCAAAATCGAGGCTATCTCTACCAAGAAGGTAGTATGCTCTCCCCTGATGGGCGTTGCCGTCCCTTTGATGCCAATGCTCAAGGAACCATGTTTAACAGTGGTGCGGGTATTGTCATACTGAAGAGATTGGAAGAAGCCTTAGATGATGGCGATCGCATCTACGCTGTAATTAAAGGCGTAGGTATGAACAATGATGGTACGGATAAGGTGAGCTTCACTGCACCAAGTGTCAACGGACAGGCGGGAGCAATTACTATGGCGCAAGCTTCGGCTGGTATCCACCCTGAAACCATCTCTTATATCGAGACTCATGGGACGGCAACTCCATTGGGTGATCCCATCGAAGTTGAAGCTCTAACTCAGGCTTTTCGTACTCAGACCGATGCGACCCAATTCTGTGCGATCGGTTCAGTTAAAAGTAACTTTGGGCATTTAGTTGCTGCGGCGGGAGTGACAGGACTGATCAAAACTGCCCTAGCTCTCTATTACAAAAAAATTCCACCTAGCCTCAACTTTGAATCCCCTAATCCAGAAATTGACTTCGCGAATAGTCCTTTCTATGTCAATAACAAACTCGTTGATTGGGCGGCTGGTGAGACACCTCGCAGGGCTGGTGTAAGTTCCTTTGGCGTGGGCGGCACAAATGCCCATGTCGTGTTAGAAGAAGCCCCATCAGTGGAAGTCTCTAGTCCTTCTCGTCCCTTTCAATTATTGCGGTTGTCGGCAAAAACTAGTACTGCTCTGGAGCAGACCACGACAAACCTCAAGGAATACTTCACTCACAATCTTGAAGCGAACTTAGCCGATGTAGCTTATACCCTAGATCATGGCAGAAAAGCTTACAATCATCGTCGCTTCGTCGTTTGTCGCGATCGCTTAGATGCGATCGCGATATTAGAATCTCTTGATGTGAATCGCAGTGCCACAAGACTAAGTGAAATTCGTAACCCAGATGTGGTGTTTATGTTTCCTGGACAGGGTTCACAGTACCTCAACATGGGCAAGTATTTCTATGAGCATGAAATCGTATTTCGGGATGCTGTTAATCGCTGTGCGGAGATTCTCCGTCCTTTGCTAGATCGAGATCTCCAGCAAGTCATCTATCCACCCCAAAGCAACGATGGTAATGATGAAGCCGCCACAGCTTTATTGCGGCAGACTCAATACACTCAACCAGCATTATTCACGATTGAATATGCTTTGGCGATTCTCTGGCAAAGTTGGGGTGTTCGCCCCGCAGCGATGATTGGACATAGCATTGGCGAATTTGTTGCCGCCTGTTTATCGGGTGTGTTTTCTCTAGAGGATGGGCTAAAACTCGTTGCGACTCGCGCAAGGATGATGGGCGCATTGCCCAGTGGCTCCATGCTCTCAGTGCGCTTACCCGCAGAGGTGTTGCAAAAGCGTCTGAGTGATGACCTAGCGATCGCGGCGGTAAATGGGGCTTCGCTTTGTGTTGTGGCGGGACCAACTGAGGTAGTTAATAACTTGCAGCAACAACTGGAAGCCGAGGAGATTGTTTGTCGCACATTACATACCTCCCACGCTTTCCACTCGCCAATGATGGACCCAATTATTGAGCCATTTGCTGAAATGGTCAAAACTGTTCAGTTATCGCCACCCAAAATTCCTTTTGTGTCAACGGTAACAACAGAATGGATCACCGATGCTCAAGCTACTGACCCCATGTATTGGGCTAGCCATTTACGCGCTACCGTTCGGTTTGCAGAGGGTGCTAAAAAGCTATGGGAGCAGCCTGCAAGGGTTTTACTTGAAGTCGGTCCTCGTACCACAACCGCAACATTAGCGCGACAACAGGCAAAAGACATCAAACGTCAAATTGCGAGGGTGCGACCTTGACATAATACGAAGATTGTAGAACAATGAAAGAATAACGAAGGAGATCAAGAAAGAAAATGTCGGCAAAGTTAATAAGTGTAGAAGGCACAAAAGTAAAAATCGAACTTACAAT